>DYKC01000186.1 GCA_020722825.1 Vermiphilus sp. | reverse complement strand
TTACTGCAAACATTGGTTATGCCTACCAGCCCAGAGAAGACCTTGCACAGATAGAGATTGAACACTCAGTCCTTTTCGGCGTAGGCATTGTCTATAAATTCCCTGATACACCTTCTTACATCGCAGGGGAGATATATGGAAGAAGTGAAGAACTCTTTGACACTAAAAGCACACCTGTTGAGGCTCTTTTCTCCTATGGATACAAGCAGGAAAAGGTCTCTTTTGTAATAGGCGGAGGAGCTGCGGTTATTGACGGGTATGGTGCAAGTACTTGGCGGGCATTTACCGGCATTCGTCTGGGCCTGTAATTGAAATTCCATAGATTCTCACTGTGAGTCACATCCAATAAAAATGGGTGAAGGCAGGTTTTACTGCGAATCATCCTATCCTGTGGCAGATGCAGGTTTCTATCAGCCTGCGAAACATATCTGAGTATTTGCAACAATTACCAAATTGTGATACCTTATTAAGGTGGGATTACAATCTGTTGCTGGACTTGTAGAGAAGAAGGTATAACCCACTATAGCGGTGGGATTTATTCCACAACCGAACGGGGTGTAATGGCAGACAGAGAAACGATAATAAAAAGACTGAAGCAGGTATGCGAAGAAGACCCTAATGTGAGGATGGCTTTCTTGTTTGGTTCCTTTGCAAACGGCAGGGACATCCCGGAGTCCGACATTGACATTGCAGTATATCTTGAGGACCCGGAAAACTACAGCCAGTTGTGGGGGAAGATTTCTTCTGCGGCACAGCGGGATTCTACCGACCTGATTATTCTCAACATTGCCAGGCCCACGATTGCCTGGGCTGCACTGCGAGGAATCAGACTGGTTGTCAAAGATGAAAGGTTCTATCTAAGATATATGCTGAGGGTTTCTTCCGAAGCAGAAGACTTTCAGGAATGCATTTTTGATTTCTGGAACTGGCAGGAAAGAGTGAGGGAGGAAAGAAGTGTTACCACTTACCAATGACCAGCGGGAAGGACTTATAGAGCGCACAAGGTACATAGAAGAAGAACTGTTATTCTTAAACAAATACAGGCAAACCACTTTCAATGATTACAAGACAAATAAGGAGACACAGAAGGTTATAGAGAGAACAATAGAAACGATAATGAATGCAGCGATTGACACTGTAAAAATAATACTTGCTGGCGAAATTTTGGCAGTCCCCACAAAATACAAGGAGTTTTTTGAAAAAGCCGGGGACGCAGGCATTCTAAGACAGGAAACCGCGTCGGCTGTAGGTTCTTTTGTGGGATTGCGTAATATTCTGGCACATGAGTATCTTGATATACGGTGGAGTGAAATTAAAAAGTTTTTAACAGAAGGGATGAAAGTGTTGCCTGAATT
>DYKC01000185.1 GCA_020722825.1 Vermiphilus sp. | reverse complement strand
TGAGTACTGCACATTCCATGGAAAGTTGCTCAGAAACCAGACCAGAACGCATCCTGCGAATATGATTGTTCCGGCTTTTTTCAGATAAACAGCTCCTCATACATGTTGAATGCCAATATCAGTGGTATACCCATCTCCATAAACTGGCATGCCAGGTAAAGGTTTCTTTCCAGGTTAGAAGAGTCAATCACATCAACTACAATGTCAGGTTTTTCTTCCAGAATAAAGTTTCTCGCAACTACCTCATCCAGTGAATAGGCGGTTAAACTGTAGGTACCGGGCAGGTCTACAACCGTTATTTGATAGTCCTTGTATTTCAGGTATCCTTCCTTTTTTTCTACGGTTACACCCGGATAATTTCCCACATGCTGGTGTGCTCCGGTTAGATTGTTAAACACGGTGCTTTTTCCGGAATTAGGGTTTCCTGCAAGTGCGATTGTTAATCTTTTTGACATTTTTTACTCCTCCCTGACCATGATTCTTTGAGATATTCCACATCCCAGTACCAGTCTTGTGTTATGAAACAGAATAACACAGGGGCCACCTTTTCCGCATTGGAGAACCTTTATTTTGATGCCCTCGTTCAGGCCCATATCTGTTAGTTTCGCTCTGAGCCCTCTCCCTCCAAAAATGGAAATGAGAACCACCTCTTTACCGGGCGGCGTTGTTGTTAATGGAAATACAGGTTTCATTTTCCCTCTTCCACGTAGATATCTGCGGCTTCTTCTTTACGCAGAGATAGATGATAGTCTCTTATCTTTATCTCAATGGGGTCGCCAAGCGGGGCAAGGCGTTCTACCTCTATCAACGTTCCTTTGACAATCCCCATATCCATCATTTTGCGGCGGATAATGTTGCTTCCGTCTATCCTAATAACAAGCCTTTTGTCCGCTTTTTAATTCATTGAGTCTCTTTTCTGCCACAGTTTCTGTCTCTTATATATAACTGCAATTGCGAATCACTAACAATTATACCCTAAAAAAAGATGCTGTCAAGTGTTGTTTGTCGACTTCTGGGCTCCCTGGTGCCAGCCCTGTTTGATAGTAAGTCCCATTGTAGAGGAAGTTGCCAGCGAATATCAAGGAAAAATTAAATTCTGTAAATTGAATGTGGATGAAGCTCAAGAAATTACAATGCGCTATGGAATTATGGGCATCCCCACTCTGCTTATTTTTAAAGAAGGAAAGGTTGTTGATCAAATAATTGGAGCCGTTCCCAAGGAAATAATCAAGGAAAAACTGGATAATCTATAAAGATTTTCCCCCTCTTCAGTCCCCCCTCAAGGGGAAGGAAATTAAGGGGGTCGGGTTTGTCAAGTCCCCTTTTTAGTATTTAATAAGGTGTATTTCCTTTTTGTTTTTATTCACCTGCCAGCA
>DYKC01000037.1 GCA_020722825.1 Vermiphilus sp. | reverse complement strand
TTATTTCAGAGGAGGACAGAAGCTATTAAAGAGCAAACTCCGTTGCGCTCTTATTATAAAGAGCAGGGGAAAATCCGCTTTTAGCCTCTGTCCCCCATAAACGAAATCTATAAAGGAGGTGAAATTTGTATGTTATTATTAGGTTTGAAAAGAGACGCTGAAGCATATATAAAAACATTTATATATCTCTTTAAAAACCTATAATAATCATACAAGAAGAAAAATGAATATAAAAAAGTTTAAAACCCCGCCTTCCATAATTCGTCCCACGCCATTCTGGGCGATAAATGACAGGATTGAACCCGAAGAGATCGCAAGGCAGATGAGTGATATGCTGGATGCTGGTCTGGGAGGAGGGTTTTTCCATTCAAGGCACGGGTTGATAACTCCCTATCTTGGAGATGAGTGGTTCGCTTCAATGAAAGCGGCTCTGGATGTTGCTAATAAAAAAGATGGTTATCTGTGGCTTTATGACGAAGACCTGTGGCCAAGCGGAAATGCCGGAGGGCAGGTTGCAGGAATAAAGGACGAATACAGGGCAACATACCTGAATGCTTTGCTGCTGGCTCCCGGTGAGCCCCTTCCTTCTACCGGAGTGGATGAATCTGTGAGATATGGCTATGAAATTATTAAGAGGAACGGTTTGAAACTGGAGGAAATCAGGACGGTACCGATTGACCGTCTTGAGTCAATATCAGAGAGTGAACGTCTTATAATGGTCAGAAAATATGCTCCAAAGATTGCATGGTGGAGCGGCGAATCCTATGCGAATCTGCTTCATCCGGAAGCGATGAGGAAATTTATGGAACTGACTCATGAGGTCTATCGTAGACACCTGGGAGATGAATTTGGCAGAAGAATCCCGGGTATTTTCACCGATGAGCCAAATATATCCAGCCCACAAAACAGTATTCCCTGGTATGAGGGTATCCCTGAAAAATACAAGGGGTGGACAGGAAGAGATTTCTGGAAAGACCTTCCTTATCTTTTCTTTGACGGGAAAGATGCAAGGAATATAAGGCTCCTTATACACAGGGCAATTCTCAGACAGTTTATTGAGACATACAGTAAGCCGATATATGAGTGGTGTGAAAAGTATAACATTGCATATACAGGGCATTACAATGCGGAAGATACTTTTGTTTCGCAGATAACAAACCACTGCGGTGGCATTATGGTCCATTACAAATACCAACAGATTCCGGGTATTGACCATCTGTGTCGCCAGATAGCCCACATGCTTTTGACCTGTAAGCAGGTCTCTTCGGCGGCGAGACAACTCGGTAGGAAAAAGGTGCTGACCGAGATTTTCGGGGTGAGCAGGCATACCAATACCTTTGAGGATTTTAAATGGCTCGGTGACTATGACCTCGTTCTGGGGGTGAATTTTTTCTGTCCGCATCTTACCTGGTACTCTGCAAAGGGAAGAAGAAAACGTGACTATCCACCGGTATGGAACTATCAGCAGACCTACTGGAAGGACCTGCCACTTCTTAATGATTATTTCACACGCACTTCCTATGTACTGACTTCGGGTAAGCCGGATGTTCCTGTTCTTATTCTTCATTCCATTGAAAGTGCAATAGCAGGAAGGAGGATAGGAGTTAACTCTGCACACAGGTCACAGGATATACCTGAAGATGACATGAAAGAGGCTAAGGTTCTGGATTCCCTGATGCGGAAAACCCTTGAAGCGGTTTTAAATACAGGATGTGATGCAGACCTTGGAGACGAAAGTTTTATTGAGGATTATGGGACCGTGAGAGGTAAAAGTTTTGTAGTCGGTAAGATGTCTTACAGAACAGTTATTGTTCCACCTTCAGTCACATGGAGAGAAAAGACAGTTAGCCTGCTAGAAAAGTTTGTTGAAAACGGAGGGATTTTGATAATACTGGGTAAGCCGCCAGAGGAGATAGAGGGTATCAACAAAAGAGAGAGATGGCAAGCTATTTTATCGCATAAGAATGTCTATTCCCTTCCATCTTCAGTAGAATCAATACAAAATGCTGTAAAATCTCTTGTCACAACCTCATATAGTCTTGAAGGAGTATATGGACAATATTTTCCCCAGACATACGTTCAGCACAGGATTGATGGAAAAGATGAAATTTTCTTCGTTGTAAATTCAGACAGATTTAATACAAGGAATTATATCCTTACCATTGAAAGCCCGGGGAAGAAAAAACTTTTAAGGTTGGATGCGTTTACCGGTCAGATTTTTCGTGCAGAAGTAAAAAAATCGGGCGACGGTTTGGTCTATGAGTTTTCTTTGCCTCCTGCTGGCTCAATACTCTTGATACTTTCGGATTCCCTTGAAAAAGGTGCAAAAGCGGAAAGAATAATTGCAGATTTTAGTGGTGCAGAGATTCTGCGCCTGCCGGATGTATTCGAATCTGAGAGAAAGAATGAAAATGTTCTTGTTCTTGACAGAATCAGTGTCTCTTATGACGGACGGAATTTTGTAAAAGAAGAACCGGAATGGCGGGTTAGAAAAAAGATAGCAAAGCATTTCGGGACAGAGGATGCTCTTCACTGGCAGCCGTGGGTGGCAATAAGGAAAGGATTGTTTGAAGGGAAAGGCGGAGATATTGTACTCAGGTATACATTTTCAAGTGATATAAACAACCCCAAAAGTTATCTCGTGATTGAGGATATGCAGAAGGGAAAGGTTTTTATCAACGGGCAGGAGATAACATGGGATGAAGGAAGGCAACTGGGATGGCACTGGGACAGAAGTTTTAAGAAGGTTGAGATAACCGAGTTTGTAAGAACCGGGGAGAACATTGTGGATTTTAAGGTTCATTACGATTTTCTTACAGAGGTTGAGCCGGCTTATATTGTGGGTGGTTTTGGCGTAGAGATGGAAAGTCCATACCGTGGAAAGATTGTGAGGGAAAAGAAAACTGTCAAAACCGGTTCACTGGTCAACCAGGGTTACCCTTTCTACAGCGGAAGATTGATTTACAAGACTGAGTTCAATCTAGGTTCTTGTAAAAAGAGGACATTCCTGAAGATTTTGAAACCTTCAGGGATACTTTTTCATCTGAGGGTAAACGGTAGATATGCGGGACAAATTCTCTGGAAGCCGTATATTCTGGAGATAAGCCGGTTGGTGAAGAAAGGCAAAAATACAATAGATTTGGAACTGGTTTCTTCCCTCCAGAATTCATGGGGACCCCTGCATGAGAAAAATGGAGATGATAATATGTGGGCTGGTCCAGATGCATTTGAAAGTGAGGATATTGTCAGGGATGAATTTTCACTTTTTAACTACGGGATAGGAGGCATAGAGATTTTATCTCTTTAGAATACTGTCTTTTTTTGTCCCCTAAACAGGTATTTCTTAAGGTTGTTCTCAGATTCAATATCCATATCTGTAAATGAAACTCCGTTGATGAATATATTTCTGTAGGGTTGGTGGTTCCTTACAACGAAGAAAGAGTGAAATTGAAGACAAGTATGATGAAAAGGAAAAGAGGTATACAATTCATAAGATAAGTCTTTACTGAGTACTTCGTTGGTTTCTATCCGGGCTCCTTTCAGGCTTATGTTGATGATGGTGCCTTTTATCATGTGTTTTTTGTGAAAAACACCATGGTAAGATATCGTTGCCGGTAAAGAAGGAGCTTCCAGTCTTTTATCCGCTCTCTTTTCAATCTCTGCATCTGTGTCAGGTGTCATTATAACCTTTGAAGGGGGTTGAAAGAAGATTTTGCCAGCAATAAAATATTTCTTGCCTTCATGCTCAAAAAAAAGTTCGGCTCTTTTCCCCATTGTTGCTATGGAAAAGGGTGAGTCGACAGGGAGTTCAAAATATATCTTGCCCTGCTTTTTGTCAATTTCTGTTATCTTTCCTGATATTACTGAATTATCTATGTAAATCTCTGCCTTTTTTATTTCTGCTGTATTGATTTCCATGTAGCTTTTTTACCCTTTTTTTTAAAAAACAGCAAGAGAGAAAAGAAATAGATTCAAAGTTGAAAATATGATATAATCGGAGACTGGTTTCCCATAAGAGAAGGGAACTACAGTGGATATTAAAGTAAGACAAGGCTATATAATAGAAGGCTACATACTGGAAGCAATGGTCGGTTCAGGTGGTTTTTCAACTGTATATAGGGCAAGGAGTATAGACCCGCTGCCTAAATATAGTACTGTCATAGCGGTTAAGGTTTTGCATCAGAGAAGACTGAATAGATGGCAGATAAGACGGTTTATAAAAGAGATGAAGATGTCCATTCTCCTGCAGCACCCTAATGTAGTCAGGGTTTATGCAGTCAGGAAACAGGACCGAAACTACTTTGGACTTATGGAATTTATGGATGCTGACTTGTTAAAGGTAATAAGGACAAAACCGGATATTTTTAATCGGCAGAATATAATTGAGATAATAAAAAAAGCAGGTTATGGCCTGGAATATATACACAAAAACGGGATTATACATAATGATGTAGGTCCTGCAAATATTCTTGTCTCATACGATTTAAACAAAATAAAAATCACTGATTTCGGACTTGCGGAAAAGAAGGGGTTTCTAAAGAAAGGGAATGGCGCCGGAGGAGGGACCGAAGGGTATATTGCACCGGAAAGATTGAACGGTATGCCAGCGGATATTAAGTCAGATGTTTATTCTTTCGGCAAGACGATACAAAAGATTTATTCGGAACTCGGATTTGAGATTCCAGAAGGTGTAAGATATGTTGTTGAAACAGCAATAAAACCACGAAAAGAAGAAAGATTTTTTGATATGAGCGAACTTTTGTATTTTCTGGAAAGAGGGAGAAAAGATGTCTGTTAAGTTGATATACTCCGATAGATTTCTGGAATATGAAGAAACAGGCCATCCCGAATCTTCTCAAAGGTTAAAGGTCATTGAAGAATTTCTGAAAAAAAAGGATAATCTTTTTGAGTTTATTTCTCCTGTTCCCTGCGATGAAAAAGACTTATTACTTGCCCATACAGAAAGTCTTGTAAAAAAAGTCAGAGAAAATGATTTTTATGACCCTGATACGCCCAACATTCCTAATATATATTACTATGCGAAACTTTCAAGCGGTGCAGCTATTCAGGCGGCTAGATTTGCTCTAAAAGGAGAAATCGCTTTTTCTTTGGGCAGACCTCCGGGTCACCACGCAGGGAAAAATACGCTGGGAGGTTTCTGCTATTTAAACAATATGGCTGTGGCAGTAAAAAAAGTTTTACTGGAAACAAAAATTAAAATTGCGGTGCTGGACATAGATGGTCACCACGGCAATGGAACTGAGGAAATTTTAAAAGGAGAACCAGGAGTTATATATGTATCCCTGCATCAGTCTCCTGGTTTTCCCGGAACAGGCAATGTTTCCTTTGAGAACTGTTATAACTTTCCTGTTTTGCCTGGGGCGAGTGCTAAAAACTATATGGATAAATTTTACAGTGCATTAGATATCATAAAGAACTTCTCTCCGGATCTATTAGGTGTTTCTGTTGGTTTTGACGCGCATCGTTATGACCCACTTCTTAATCTCAATCTGGAAGATAGACATTACTATCAGATAGGGAAAGAACTTGCCGCTTTGAATCAGAACATCTTTATTTTACTTGAAGGCGGGTATAATGTAAAAACCATAGGCAATACCTGTTATTGTTTTATAAACGGTTTGACAAAATAGCGGTGCCTCACACCTCACATGGACCCCGTCCCGGAGGAGAAAATCTGTCGTACGAAAAGAGGAGGATAAATTGAATATAAGAAATTTTATAGATAATAAAAAGGTTGTGTTAACAGACGGGGCTATGGGAACATATCTTGAGCAACTCTCATATAAGGGGCAGACACCGGAACTTGCCGTGATTGAATCCCCGGAAACAGTAAAAGAAATACACAAAAGATATGTTGAAGCAGGTGCAATGATTATCCTTACAGATACCTTCGGAGGGAACAGGCTGCGACTTTCTAAAAAGAAAATCGGAGATAAGGTTGAAGAAATAAACTTAAAAGCGGTGGAGGTTGCTTCAGAGGTCAAAAAATCTTATCAGGGCATTCTAATTGCCGGGGATATAGGACCTACAGGTGAAATTCTTGAGCCTTACGGAGACTTAGCAAAAAAAGAATCTGAAAAGGTTTTTTTAGAACAGGCAGAGATATTGCAGAAGGGTGGAGTGGATTTTATTTTGCTGGAAACTTTTCAGGATCTGGATGAGTTGAAATGTGCCTTTTACTCCATACGGGAAAAACTGGATATTTTTGTTTTGCCTTCAATTACCATTAATGAAATCAAGGGATATAGAACCCTTATGGGGCAGAAGATTGAGGATGTTGTGAAATTTGTTGAAAAAGAAAATGCTGGTGTTATGGGTATAAACTGCGGTGTGAAGAGCAGGGAGATGCTTGAGATTGTTAAAAACGTCAGGAATATGACGGACGTGGCATTATGGATAAAACCCAACGCAGGTCTACCTAAAGTTTCAGATGAGAGAGTTATTTACCCGGAAACAAAAGAAGAATTTACAGACAACTGCATTGAAATGGTCAGGTACAGAATAAATTTTATAGGTGGTTGCTGTGGAACGACCCCGGAATATATAGCACTGCTTGAAAGAAAATTAAATGAAAACGGTTGAAGTCGTTTTTGACATTCCTCTTGATAGGACCTTTGATTATATCCCAGGAAATCTCCTTCCTGAAAATTTGCAGGGTGTAAGGGTCCTTGTTCCTTTCGGCAAACAGAAAAGGGTTGGACTGATTCTTTCAGTGCAGGAGAAGGAAACAGGTGTGGCTGAGGATTATAAATCTTTAGTGAGGGTTTATGACGAATTTCCACTCATTACAGGAGAACTTTTATCAATCGCTCAATATATGTCAAAAAGGTATTTTTCTTCTTTCGGTCAGGCAGTTTTTTCAATAATAGGCAGTTTGCCTTTAAGGTACAGGTCTGGTAAAAAGGCAGAAAAGAGTCTTTTTGAAAACAGGAGCGTAAAAAATAAAGGGTTTTATGAAAAGTATCTGGTTTTTCGTAACGGAGATAAAAAGTCAGAGGTATACAACCGAAGTATTTCTTCAGTTCAGGCAGGTTCAGTCCTTATGCTGTTTCCAGAGGTTTCACAGGCAGAGGGTTTTTACAAACAGATAAGCGGGTTATACAAAGACAGAGTGGTCCTCTTTCATGGAGCATTGAAAAGCAAACAGAAGATGGAAAACTGGTTGAGAATGTTAAATGGGCAGAATCTTGTAGTTGTAGGGACGCGGATTGCCATTTTTTCACCACTGCAGGACATAAAGACCATATTGATTGAGCATGGACATAATTCTTCTTACAGGGAACAGCAAACCCCGAAGTATGATGCGGTGGAAGTGGCGAAGTTCCGATGCGAAGGTTTACAGATACCATTAATAATCGGAGAGGAATGTCTGTCTGTCAAGGAGTATTACGAGGTTATTAATAAAAGAGCCCTGATGGAAGTTTATGACAGTGATACACCATCTGCTGTTTATACAGTCGGGCTGAAAAGAACATCCGTTGATAAAAACATTCCGTTTTTTTCAAGAGAAACGGTTTCTATGCTTGAGGAAGCAGTTCTGAAAGGCGGAAAGGTTGCTGTTATACACAACAGGAAAGGAAATTCAAAAATTCTGAAGTGTGAAAATTGCGGCAACAGGTTTCTCTGTAATACCTGCGGTTCCGAGAGGATTTTGACTGACGATGGTAAGAATCTGATGTGCCGTTTCTGTAAAACCATAATTCCATTTAAAAAAAAGTGTCCGGTCTGCAATAGCAGAAAGGTTGGAGTTAGACTGTACGGTATTGAAAAAATGTTCAGAATGATAAAGGAGCAATATCCTGAAATGAGGGTCCTTAAATTTACCGCAGATATCGGCGCGATAGAAGGGGAATTTGACGTTCTTGTCGGTACAGGTATAATCAGAAAATTACTGGATGCCTACCCTTTTTTGCTTGTAGTTTTTGTGAGTGGAGAGTCATTCCTTAATATCCCAGACTACAGGAGCGAAGAGAAATTTTTTATTACGATAAACGAGGTAAAGGCATCTCTTAGAAACCCTGCTTGCAGGATTATAATACAGACAAGAAATTCTAACCTGGCGGTTTACAAATCTTTGCAGGAGAACAATCCTGATGTTTTTTATGAAAAGGAACTGGCCATAAGAAAACAACTCGGGTATCCTCCGTTCACTGAGATAATAAAGGTTGAACTCAAAGGCAGGAAGAAGGACGTTTTTCAAAATAAGAAGGATGCGATTGAAACATATATTCACGGTAAAAAAATAGAGATAATGTATTCAGGTTCCGCCTTCCCTCCTGTTAAAAAAGGAAAGAATATCTGGAAGTATTTATTCAGAGCACCTGATGGTTTTGACAGGGAGGGGTTTAAAGAAATGTCTCAGGAGTTGGATATCACTGTTGAGAGTAACCCCGAATATATATAGCATTTACACTCCTTCAGTGAGGTGGTATAATCTTTGCAGGTTGAGGGCGGTTAGCTCAGATGGTTAGAGTACTACCTTGACATGGTAGGGGTCACAGGTTCGAGTCCTGTACCGCCCATGAGATTCTTCTTTGAAAAGGACTGAACCGAGACCCTAAAATGGTAAGGGGGAAAAGAATTTGCCCTGGGGCGGTCCGTTTCGGGGGGAAAATTAGGAAAGGGGAAGCCCCATCCTAAAGAGCGAGACGGCTAATTCAATATGGTAGTGTTTGCTGGACGATGCCAGAACTTTCTTTGAGCAAAATCCCGACGCTGACTGATGCAAAATTGCTTCGCAATTTTGCTATTGGCTGGCGGGCATCACATAGCAATCCCTCGCTTGCACTCGGGATGCTACGAGGCAAGAAAATTTTTGTTTACGCTGTAGCCAAATGCGAAGCATTTGTGCTTCGGAGACCGCTTGCCAAAAATTTTTACAAAAATTCTCACGTCGTTTTTCATGAATCCTTAAGGGTTGCTGTATATAACGTTTTGCGGATAAAAGAAGTTGCCGAAGGCAATTTGGGCGAAGCATAGTAAAGCCTTTTATCCGCTGTTATATGACCCGAAGGGCAAGGTTGCGAAGCAACCGCA
>DYKC01000184.1 GCA_020722825.1 Vermiphilus sp. | reverse complement strand
ATTGAAGGGATACAAAGGAGGTGAGAAAAATGAAAAAGGGATTCACTCTCATAGAACTTCTTGTTGTAATAGCCATCATTGCGATTCTTGCTGCAATGCTTTTGCCCGCATTGTCTCGTGCGCGGAAACAAGCGAAATATTCAAGATGGCAGGCATATAGGACAAACCTTCCTGTGGATGAAACACTAATACTCTACTGGACATTTGAAGAGGGCCAGGGATACAAAATTACAAACCGTGCAATTGGAGACGCCAGAGATGAGGAATACAACAGAACAGATTATGATGCATTATTTGATAATACACCGTTTCCTACACCCAGCAATCCAAACCCTGTTCCAACTGATTACTCAGCCTGTCCGACATGGGTAAAAGATGGGGGCCGCTGGCCTGGAAAAGCATCATTGTATTTTGATGGAAATGACTATATAAGAACTGGTGCTGGTGAAGATGTTTTTGCACTGACCATAGAGGCATGGGTAAAAATCAATGCTCTCACTGGTGGCAACCAAACCATATTAGTAAATAGATTCTATCAGGCAGGAAGAGCATACTGCTGGGCGCTCTGGGCTGAAAAGGGTGGGGTGGTGCAGGCTACGATTACCCAAACTTCATCATCTACTCTCAGTGGTCAAGCTTTGAGACCAGAAAAATGGGAACATATAGCATTTACCTGGGACGGTACTACTAAACTGTTCATTCTTTATCAAAATGGTGTTGAAGTTGCAAGGGCAACGACTACCATAACCCGTCTTCCATACAATTATTTTAATCTTGAAATTAATGTAGGAAGGGATGCTTTCACAGGTACAGATTATTTCGCTGGATATATTGATGAACTTGCTGTATATAAGCGGGCTCTCAGTGATTCTGAAATTCGTGCACATTATGCAATGGGGAAACCGAATTAAAAATAAAAAAAACCCCTGCCAGGCATAAAGTAGAGGTATCTTTTTGCCTTCTTTCTTTCATTTTGAAAAAACTACCGTCGTTTTTCCCCTTTATAAAATCCCCCCACATTTTCCCACTTTGGAAAAGGAGGACAAAAGGGGGATTTCCAAAAGAGGGAGAACTAAAATCCATCCCCACTTTCCTTTACAAAAGGAAGGAGTGAGAGGATTTTACAGTTGCATTCTTATTTTATGATATAATTTTTGTCAGCCGGAGTGGTGGAGCTGGCAGACGCGCTGGACTCAAAATCCAGTGGGGGCAACCCCGTGAGGGTTCAAATCCCTCCTCCGGCACGAAAGTTTTTTTAGAAAGAGGGATTTGAACTGGAGCGAAGTTAAGGAATTGCGAGCAGGCGCAGCAATTCCAGCGGGGGTCGAGCCGAGTCGTAGTGGGAGACGAGGCCGCTCAAATCCCTCCTCCGGCACGAAAGTTTTTTTAGAAAGAGGGATTTGAACTGGAGCG
>DYKC01000183.1 GCA_020722825.1 Vermiphilus sp. | reverse complement strand
ACCCCTGAATCAGTTGTTAAAGAGGGATTTCTCACGGTTTTTAAGAAAATCTTTACCGAACTGATAGAATCTCGCGAACTGATAATGCGTTTTTTTATCCGCGATTTCCTTGCAAAATATAAACAGGCATCACTCGGTATAGCATGGGCGGTAATTATGCCTGTCTTTGTCATAGGGGCATTTATCCTTATGAACAAAAGCGGCATTATCAACACAGGTGAAATTGATGTTCCCTATCCTGTTTTTGCTTTACTCGGTCTAACCATCTGGCAGCTCTTTGCTACAGGACTTACTGCTGCTACAAACAGCATAGTCAACGCAGGCAGTATGATTGTCAAGATAAACTTCCCAAAAGCAACCCTTATCATATCAGCACTTGCACATTCCTTTTTTGACTTCCTTATAAGAATCTTTCTTGTGGCTCTAACTTTCTTATTCTACAGAACTGTACCTGCATGGCAGGCTATTTTTTTCCCTTTTGCACTACTGCCCCTGATTATCCTTACTCTTGGTGTCGGACTCTGGTTTTCCCTGCTGAACTGCATAGCAAGGGATACCACAAATGTGGTAAGTCTTATCACAACATTCTTGCTCTTTCTTACTCCTGTATTGTATCAAAAACCCTCTGGAAGAATCTTTACGAATATAAGCAGATACAACATACTTGTGCCGCTTGTTAACGAACCGAGAAACCTTGTACTATCCGGTAGAATTACAAATCTGCATGGATACGTAAGCGCCTCTGTTTTTGCCCTGTTTTTCCTCTTGTTTTCCCTTTACGTATTCCATCTTGTGGAACAAAAAATGGCGGAAATGGTATGAAAATGGATAACAACATTGTGCCAGAGAAGACCGGTTATTCAAGAACTGACAGCAGAGAAACGGTCATAAGATTTAGCGGTGTATCAAAGAAATACAGGAAAACTCTGAAGCAATCAATGATTTACGGATTCAAGGATATAGGTAAAAATATCTTGAGGATTACCTCACATCCAGAGATATTAAGAGATGGTGAGTTCTGGGCGCTTGACAACGTATCCTTTGAGGTAAAGAGAGGTGAAACACTCGGCATTATCGGACTCAACGGGGCAGGCAAGACAACCATTCTGAAACTTATTTCTGGAATTATAGTTCCCGACAAGGGCAGGATAGAGACAACAGGCAGGGTAGGTTCGCTTATAGAAATAGGCGCAGGATTCCATCCGATGCTGACAGGAAGGGAGAATATATATGTTAACGGCTCCATACTTGGAATGAAAAGAAGAAAGATTGATGAGAAGATGGAGAGCATTGTTAAATTTGCCGATATAGGAAATTTCATTGACTCTCCCGTTAAATACTACAGTTCCGGTATGTATGTCCGTCTTGGTTTTTCAATAGCGGTACACTCCGAACCTGATATTCTTCTGGTGGATGAGGTTTTA
>DYKC01000036.1 GCA_020722825.1 Vermiphilus sp. | reverse complement strand
TCTCAGAACTGATACCCACCATTTCAAAAAGTTCCTTTACCCTGTTTTTCTTTTCCATCTTGCTACATTTTTGTATGCCTTCTGCAACCGCACTGCCGGCAGTCATCCTCGGGTTAAGTGATCTGTAAGGGTCCTGAAAGACAATCTGGAACTTTTTTCTCATCCTCACAAGGTCCCTTCCTTTTAAACCTGTCACATTGATACCCCTGAAATATGCCTCACCGTAATCAGGTTCAACCAGCCGTATCATTGCTTTGCCCAGAGTTGTTTTACCGCTTCCACTCTCTCCTATCACACCGAAGGTCTCCCCTTTTAATATCTCAAGACTGACATTATCAAGTGCTATAACCTCCTCCATGCCGGTGCCCGCTCTTATAAAATATCTCTTTCCGAGATTATACAGTTTCCACAACATTTGTTGAGTAGACATTTTCCCAAATCCATCTTTAATTCCCCCTTTGTCAAGGGGGACACAGTGGGATTTATCCATATTTGAAACACATCACTGTAGTAGTTCCTTTTGTTATCTCTCCCGGTTCTTTGTACAAACAAATTTCTTTTTTGTAGGGACATCGGGGATGAAATGCACAGCCCTTCGGCAAGGCATTGAAATCAGGAACATGCCCTTCTATAACCTTTATCCTTTCGCCTGTTTTGTATCTTTCCGGCAGGCAGGAGATAAGTCTCTCCGTATAGGGATGCAGGGGATTACTGAAAACGTCACGTGCAGGACCTGTTTCCACTATTTTTCCCGCGTACATAACCGCTATCTTCTGGGCAAAGTTCGCTGCCAGTGAAATATCGTGTGTTATAAAAAGAATGGATAAACCATACCTTGTCATCATCTTCTTCAGTAATTCTATTATTCCATATGCAGTAGTCACATCAAGGGCGGTTGTTGGCTCATCGGCTATGAGAAGTTCCGGACTGTTTATCAGCGCCATGGCTATCATTACTCTCTGTTGCATTCCTCCACTCAACTGGTGTGGGTACTGGTAATATACGTTTTCCTTCAACCCGACCTCGCTCAGCATCTTAAGTACCAGTTTTTTCCTTTCAGTCCTGCTGATGCGTGCTTTCACTCCCACCATATCCTCCCCCCTCAAGGGGGAGGAACCAAGGTTAAATTCAGAATCCTTTATGGCTTCTTCAATCTGGCTCCCTGCCGTAAAAACAGGGTTCAGGTAAGATGAAGGTTCCTGAAAGATCATACCGGCAAGTCTGCCCCTCATATCCATCAGGTCGTTTTCAGTCAATTTCCTCACATCCGTCCCGTCAATCAGAACCTCCCCGCTTTCAAGATACATACTCCTTGGGAGAATCCGCATAACCGACCTTGCGGTTATGGTTTTGCCGCTTCCACTCTCCCCTACCAGAGCAAGAGACTCCTGCTTTCCTATGGCAAGATTAACCCCGCGCAGGATTTTAACCCTCTTTTTCCCTGCAGGAATGAATGAAACCTCAAGTCTTTTTATTTCCAGTGCCTTATCCATTTTTTACCAGTTTTTGGGGTCCGTAACATTCCGCACCCCGTCTCCGAAAAAATTAAAAGCCAGTACGGTAAGGAATATGAAGAAACCTGGAATAAGCATCCATGGAGCCATGGTTAGAATTCTCAGATTTCCCACTGTAACCGAAAGCATGTTTCCCCAACTGGGATAAGGTTCCTGAATACCCAGACCAAGCAGGCTGAGAGCAGACTCTCCCAGGATATAACCGGGAATTGAAAGAGTTAGCGCCGTAACCGTATATGATAGCGTGTTTGGAAGTATATGCCGTGTAATTATCCTGAAAGAGGAAATGCCCAGCGAGCGGGCAGCAAGAACATATTCCTCTTCTTTAAGCGATAACACCATCCCCCTTATTATTCTTGCAAGAGACGCCCATCCTATCAGGCTTAAAATAATGACTATCAGAAAATATATCTGTATTGACGAAAGGTTTGGAGGAAATGCAGCCCTTAACGCAAGCATCAGGTAAAAAAACGGGAACATCATTATTATCTCAACAGTTCTCATTAGGATAGTATCGGTTCTCCCTCCAAAATAACCGGAAATTCCTCCCACCAGAAGACCGAGGACGAAAGAAATAGTTACCCCTATAATGCCTATGGAAAGTGAAATTCTTGCTCCGTAAAGCACCCGGGAAAAAACATCCCTGCCGTGAAGGTCTGTTCCAAAAAGAAAAATCTTGCCAGGTTCTTCAACGCCGAAGAGATACCTGTCAGTTTTTAAGAGACCGAAGATCTTTCTCTCCGGGCCTTTAACCAAAAATCTTATTTTGTATCTTCTTGAAGAATCAAAAGCATACTCTTTAAATGCAGGATTAACGACCACTATTCCATAGACAACAGGGCCGCACAGTTTTCTGCCTGGAACAGAAATGTGCGGAACGGTCGGAGGACAGAGAGCATATTCCCTGCACTGCAGATCATAGGGATATGGTGAGATAAAATCGGCAAGGATTGCCAGTGCGTATAGAACAACAAGCAACCACAGCGAGTAAAAAGAAAGACTGTTTGTCCGTTTCAGCCTCCTAAGAAAATTTTTCATCTTAACCTTCCAAATCCCCCTTTATTAAAGGTGGGCGGGGGATTTATCATCGTAGTCTCACTCTTGGGTCAGCCGAGGCAATCAGTATATCCGCAATCAGGTTCCCCAGTATAAGCAAAACCCCTCCAATAAGCAGAGATGCCATGACCAGATACAGATCTTGCGAGAGTACGGCGTCAAGTATCAGTCTTCCCATTCCGGGCCAGTTAGTCACTATCTCTACCAGAGCCGCTCCGCTCAACACAGAAGACAGGGTGTAGCCAAAAATCGTTATCATCGGGTTGATAGCGTTTCTTAGAGCATGTCTGAAATAAACACTGAAACTGCTTAGCCCCTTTGCATAAGCGGTCGTTATATAAGGGCTGTTGAACGCCTCCAGAAAATTGTTTTTCATAAGACGATACAGCCCCCCAATACCTGCCAGTGTCAGAGCAATGCCGGGCAGAAGCAGGTGCCGTAAATAGTCAATGAATTTTTCCCAGCCTGTCGCCTGCAGGTGAAAAACACTCGTGGTTCCCCCAACCGGCAGAACCATTGTCCTTGCCACAAAAAAAACCATCAACATCGCTATGAGAAACGAAGGTATTGATATACCGACATAGGCAAGGAAGGACAGCGCCTTCTCCTGCCACTTTCCTTCTCTTATCCCTGCATAGACTCCCAAAGGGATGGCAATAAGCCAGGTGAAAAATATAGAGAAAAAAGAAAGAGCAAGGGTGTTTTTGAGTTTCTGCCATATTAGAAACGAGACAGGAACATGATATGAAAAAGACTCGCCCAGGTTAAACCTCAATATGTTGCCAAGCCAGTAGAAGTATTGTACGATTACAGGTCTGTCCAGACCGAACCTGCTCCTCATCTCCTCTATGGTTTTTGGAGATATCTCAGGGTTCATCTGCAACTGTGTAAAGTAGTCCCCCGGAGCCATCTGTATAATTAAAAATGATATAAATGTCATCCCCAGCAGAAGGGGAATAAACTGCAATAAACGTCTGAGCACATATCTCTTCATCCTTTATATTTTACTTCTATCACACCATAAATCAATTCCCCTGTTTTCTCCACGACATAGAATGGGAGAACAAAATGTTGACAGGAGAGTGTTTTGTTGTTATAATCTACAAACTATGGGAAGAAAAAGACAGGGAAATGGTAGGGACTCAAACCCTAAATTTCTACAAACGAAGGTTTTCAGTGGACAGACGGTAACTGCAGGCAGCATTATTGTCCGACAGAGAGGCAGCAGAATTAAACCCGGCAGGGGTGCAGGTATAGGTAAGGACTACACTATTTTCAGTCTGGTTGACGGAATGGTTGATTTTATTGAGAGGGACGGTAAAAAAGTGGTAAACGTTATACCAATCTCTAAATGATAAAGCTTGCCATAGAAACAAAAAAGATTGAAGAGATAGAAAGCCTTGAACCGCACGAAATAAAAGGTATATTTACAACCTCAGAACTTTCCCACAGCAGCAACATCACGCTTGCAGGGAAACTTGCCGCTAAGGCTGCATTTTTAAGAAATGCCGGGTTTTCAGATTTTACTGGACACTACAAAAAAGTGGTGGTAGACAAGACGCTCTCCGGACGGCCTTTTCTGAAGATACTTGATGCTCCAATCATGGAAAAAATCTCGGACTTCAGGACTTCTGTATCAATATCACATACGAAGAATACGGCAATTGCCATCTGTATCCTTTATAGAGAAAATACCCCCTCATCTTAATCTTCTCCCCTAAGGGAGACGAGGAAATAGATAGAGAATCTCTTTAATCTATGATAAAAAAGAGACTTAAGGATACACACAAGGGAAACTACGGACATCTGTTCGTACTGGGCGGAAGCCCGGGTATGACAGGTGCAGTATGTATGGCAGGCAAGGCGGCCATGCGAAGTGGCTGCGGACTTGTAACCATTGGAATACCGGAAGGTTTAAACGATATAATTGAGGTAAAACTTACTGAGGTGATGAGCATGCCTCTTGCCGAAACCCATGAGAGAACTTTTTCTGTCAGGGCTGTTGCACCTGCACTTGAATTCATACGGGAACGCGCGGACGCAGTGGTAATAGGCCCTGGAATATCATTCAGGGTAAAGGAAACCTCTGACTTTGTAAAACAGGTTGTGGAAAAGACCGAAAAACCTCTTGTCATAGACGCTGACGCAATAAGAATAATCTCTGAGAATAAGTCCCTGCTTAAAAAGAACGGGAATATCATACTCACCCCGCATCCCGGAGAGATGGGATACCTCACCGGTTTATCCACAAAAAAAATCCAGGAAAGGCGGGAAGAAACCGCAAAGGAGTTTGCGGAAAACTACGGGGTGACTCTCATCCTTAAAGGGCACCACACGATAATTACGGACGGTAAAAACATCTGCATCAACCTTACGGGGAATCCCGGAATGGCAACCGCGGGAAGTGGGGATGTACTGGCAGGGATACTCGGGAGTTTTCTCGCACAGGGATATGACCCTTTTGAGTCTGCAAAATATGCAGCGTATGTTCACGGACTTGCAGGAGACATCGCTGCAAAAGAACTCGGGGAAACATCTCTTATCGCCTCCGACATCATTGACAGACTTCCCTCAGCTTTTAACTGTTCTATCCAACACTCCTGATTTTAAACCTTTTTTACCGCATCTTAAACAATAATTTCTGATATAAGGACAGGTCCCCACTACTATCCTGCACCAATCACCACATCCTGTTTTTTTCCCGATGCATGCTCCGAAAAAACGTATTTTAAGGCGTGGTGTTAAAAGTCAACGTGGAATCGCCTCAGGGTAAAATCCCCTTCATGGGGACAACGCCGGACCGCCTGCCTCACAGGGATATGTGGAAGATAAAAAGAGACTGGTTAACACCGTTGCAAGATATTGGATAAAATGTAGCATTGTAAATCTAAGAAAGCGAAGATTACAAAACTTTCAGATGTACCCATACATTCCCAATTTTAAATCGGTTAGATGGCCTGGATGATCCGGCGGGCAAGAACAGAAGGTAACCCTCTGTCAATTATCTTCTTTCTGGTCTCCTCCACGGAATACTCTATCCTGTAAAGATTAAATATACTTTTCTCAGTATCGTATATCCCTGCGCAAGCAAAGGGAAATCCGTCTCTCGGTTGGCCAACGCTTCCAACATTGATTAGATATTTGAAGTTATCCTCTATCTCAATGCTTATCTTCCCACTAAAGTCGGCATAGACAACATCTGTATGGTTAATATTTATATCCTTTTGAAATCCGCCGGGCAGGTGCGTATGGCCGAAAAAACAAATCTTTTGAACCAGTAAAGAAAATTCCTCTTCAGCGTCTTCCATTGACAGGACATATCTGAATAAAGGGTCAGAGACAGAGGCATGTACAAAAAGGAATTCTTCTTTGATTACTTTTTCAGGAAGGACCTGCAGTTTCTCAAGACAATCAAAAGATAACCTGCTTTTTGTCCATTCAAGAGAAATCCTGGCATATTCTTTAAATCTTGAGAGGTCTCCTGTTATGATACCTTTTTCGTGGTTACCTTTTAAGGCAAGGTCCGCCTCTGCAAGAATTATGCTGATGCACTCTTCAGGGTCAGGACCATATCCAATCATATCCCCCAGTGAGACAAGAAAATCTATCCTGTCCTTCAAAAATCTTATTACCGCAACCGTAGCTTCCAGATTACCGTGTACATCCGATATTATACCTATTCTCATTATAGGTAAATTCTAAATAGAGACGGTCTATTTCAACCTTTACATCTGACATAGAACTGTACCTTTTGAAAGGCTCTTTCTGGGTTGCCCTTGCAATTATTGAAGAAATTCTTTCACTGGCGAGACGGTCCTTCAAAAATTCATCCAGCAGCATGCCGAAAGAATATATGTCGCTTCTCAAATCTATCAAACCCTTGCTTCTCTCAGGAGCCATATACCTCTCGGTTCCTCCTGTATAGTGGCTTTTTTAGACCACCACCTTAAACTCTCCGCAAAACCAAAGTCGGTCAGTTTAAAATCCCTATCTACTTTCCTGATGATTATGTTTTCAGGTTTTATATCGTTGTGCACAATCCCTCTTGAGTGAAGATAACCTATAGCAGACGCCAGTCTGGAGAAAAATCTAATCAACCAATCAGTTTTAATTTCCGTTGTCTGCGAGACTATCTTGAGATTATCTCCGTACACGTATTCCATAAGCATTCCCAGCAGATTCTCTTTTCTCACAATTCCGTAAACCCTTACTACATTTTCATGAAAAATTTTGCCCTGTATCTTTGCCTCTTTGATAAACTGGTTAATCTGCAGTGGATTGTCTCTGTAAGGGTTCAGAACCTTTACCGCTATGGTCTGTCCCCATCTACCTCTGCCATCCTGGCAGGAACATCTCCATACCGTGGATGTTGCACCCTGCCATCTCTTTTCCTCTACCTTGTACCCGCCAATGTTCTCGCCAGTCAGTTTAACAGTATGATTTTCTCCCTCCTTCACTCTGCACCAACCTTTCAGATTCATCTCTTTTCTATTTTACTATTATAACATTTTTAACCATTCCTTTCAAATTTTTTCATAATGGTATAGAATATCTTTGATACATTTTTACAGGATTTCAGAAAAGGCAAAATATGCTAAAAGGTGTAATCTTTGATTTTGACGGAACGCTTGTTTTCCACAACATAAACTTTAAAAAAATCCGCGAAACAATAATCCAGAATGCTCTGCAATGCCATCTACACGTCCCAGATAAGAACCTTCCTATCCTTGAACTTATTGAAGATATAAAAAAGCATAATAAAAAGAATGTTTCTTCCAGAAAGTTTCTCGCGGAAGTTAGAGAATATCTTAAAGATATGGAAGTAAATTCAGCATGCAAATCATACCCTGTCCCGGGGAGTATTAATTTTATGAAGACGTTGAAACAGCATGGCATAAAAATAGGTATTATCACAAGAAACTGTGGAGATGCAGTGAGAATTGTTATCAGTAGATTTAACATCCCGTATGATGTTGTGTTAACGAGAGATGATGTAAAACAGGTAAAGCCAGATAGAAGGCATATTATGGCGGCAATCTCTCTTCTTGGCATAAAAAAAAATGAGGCTATTATGGTTGGTGACCACCCTATGGATGTGGCATGTGCCAGAAATTCAGGGGTCCTGTCCTGTGGAATCCTATCAGAAAACATTGACGGCAGAACCCTTAAAAATGCAGGAGCAGATTTTGTCTTTGAAGACATAAGGGAGGTGGGATACCTTTTCGGAACAAAACCACTGCTGCCTGGCAAACTGCCCAACCCGCTGTTAAACTATCTTTTGAAACATTATGTAAAGAGCAAAAGCACTTCTGTGATTATCGGGCCCTGTACAGGCGTTGACTGTGCGGTTTTTAAAAATTCGCGGGGAATAATGTTCGCGAAGACCGACCCTGTCACGCTAGTAGGAAAAGATACTGGGCTGTATATTGTAAATGTAAATGTCAACGACCTGGCAGTTATGGGTGGAAAACCGAAATGGTTTCTTTGCGACCTGCTGTTCCCTGCGGGAACGACTTTTCAGGATATAGAGAATGTCTTTTGTCAGATATCCAGACAGTGTGAAAATTATAACGTGGATTGGCTCGGCGGACATACTGAAATATCTGAAGGGGTAAAAACACCCATTGCATGCGGAACAATGCTGGGAACCCCTTTAAAAAAGGGGATAAGAAGACAGATACCTTCAGAGGGAGATAAACTCTTCCTTATAAAAGAACTTGGCATTGAGGCATCTTCAATTATTGCAAGGGAAAAAATGCGGTACCTGCAAAAAAGATTTTCTGAAAGATTCATCAGAAAAGCCCTCAATGCGGTTTATAAACCGGGCATAAGCGTGTGGAAGGAATGTAACCTGCTGTGGAAAAATTTCAACATAAAGGTTCTACACGACCCGACAGAAGGCGGAATCTCAACAGCCCTTTATGAACTGGCAGACAGATATAACTCTGGTTTTATCATTACAGACGAAAATCTTGTTTTTTATCCTCCCCTTCTGAAACTTGCTAAAACTTTTAACCTGAACCCTTATGGTATAATCTCCTCAGGCTGTCTGGTAGGCATTGCATCTGATAAAGAATGCAAAAAAATAGAAATTTTCATGAGACAGAACCAAATAAAATGCAGCATAATCGGCGAAGTCACAAAAAAAGAAAAGGGAGTTTCCCTGAAAAAATCCGGGAAAACAAGCAGGTTTCCTGTCTTTGAAAGAGATGAAATAACCCGCCTATAGACCCTGCCTGTTGCTTTTTATAAAAAAGGTGGTAAAATACTTTTTATGAATGCAAAACCCAAAAAGATACTCGTGATTGAAGATGAATCTGATGCACGGAGAATGTTATCTCTGGCACTAAAGTCCTCCGGATACGTTGTTTTTGGAGCAGAGAATGGTGAAGAGGGCCTAAAAATCTTCAAGGAAGAAAAACCGGACCTGGTTATCCTTGACGTTGTAATGCCTATTATGGATGGATGGGAAGTTTTGAAGAGAATTAAAGCCGGATTTAAAAGCAAAAGAGTTCCCGTTATAATGGTAACCGGCAAAACTGAGGATGCGGATAAGGTAAAAGGATATACCTATGGAGCTGATTTCTATGTGACCAAGCCTTATAATATACAGAAACTCCTGCTAGCTATACGCGACATAATCTCCAAATAACCCCGAACCAGTAATTTTCCAGAACTGAATAGAAAACAAAATGTTATTCTATCCGCATTTTACCCCCAGCGATTATATCATAAATGTAAATATTCCCTTCACTACATCGGTCAAGTCCAATTTCTTCTGGAAAAAGATTTCTTTTGTAAAATATCCCTATCAGTTTTAACTAATCTTTTTATAAAAACCTGTTTTTAATAAACTGAATCTTAAAAACTTCAAAGGGCGTAGGATAC
>DYKC01000035.1 GCA_020722825.1 Vermiphilus sp. | reverse complement strand
CCATTGATAGACAACAAGTAAAAGCAATTTTCTTCTTTCAAGTTCTGGCTACCCCTTTTTTACCACTTCTCTGTATTATACCTCAATAAATATTTGTCTGTAATGGAGTTATCTTACTTTAATGCAGGGTAAATGCGGATAAACGCCTCCTTCCTGCCAAACATCGGTTAGCGGCAACTCTTGCAACTTCTTGAAATATTTGTGGCTCGGGTGTATCATATTAGAACTGTTGGAGGGAAAATGCTTGAGAAAAGGTTTCGTTATGATACTTCAGGAATATGGTGCAAGGGAAACACTCACATCCACAGCACTGTTTCAGATGGAGCCAAGAACTTTAAGGAGATAGCCGACCTTTATGCTTCTGCCGGATATGATTTTTTGTTTCGCACAGACCACAGGGTTGTTTCGGAATCTGCAAAGGATGAGGGAAAATATCCGTTGCTCTATCTTGACGGCATAGAACTGGACGGGAAGGATGAGACGGGTGCTGCTTTTCACGTGGTGTGTCTGGGTTCTATCAGCGGCATCTCAGGTAAAACAGAGGACTTTGTTGATGACCTGAAACTGGTGCGTTCTCAGGGAGCATTGACCATAATGGCACATCCTCACTGGATGGGTAATTCCTTTGATGATTATAAAAGGTGGCAGTTTGACGGAGTGGAGATATACAACCATGTCTGTCAGTGGCTTAACGGTAAGGGCAGCGGGTTTGTTTACTGGACAGAGGCGCTGAAAAACAACCCTGAGGTACTGGGTTTTTGTGCTGATGATGCCCATCTTACAACCAACCATCCGGGATGGAACGGGGGATGGATTGTGGTTAACGTAAAAGAGTGTTCTGCAAAGAATATCACCAGTGCTATACGCAGCGGAAATTTTTACTCAAGTTGCGGTCCTGAGATACACTCTCTTTCTCTTGCAGGAGATGAACTGCACATAAAAACATCTCCGGTTCAGTTTGTGCGGCTTGTCGGTCAGGACTGGCAGGGTATCAGGGTGGGAAATTTTGAAGGTAGAATGATGACAGACCTGACAATGACCGTTCCGGTTGACTGGCCATTTGTATATCTTGAGATAGAAGACGGAACAGGCCGCCGGGCGTGGACAAATAATCTGTTTACCAGCAAAAGGAATATACAATAGATATATATGAACTTCGTTCCTGATATATGCAAACTTCGCCTGCGGTATAGATTTGTATATCTACTGTATATCAACCTATAGCGGGAACGTAGGTTCCCATATAATGTTTTTCAAGAAAATAAGGAGTAGGTACAAAATGAGATGGAGCAGATATTTTATGCCAACTTCAAAAGAAGCACCCAGGGATGCCGAGACCATCAGTCACAAACTGATGTTCAGGGCTGGATTCATAGACAAGACATCCTCGGGTGTTTATACATATCTACCTGCGGGTTATAGGGTTTTGAAAAAGGTTGAGGGTATCGTGCGTGATGAGATGAATAAAACCGGTGCGATAGAACTGCTTATGCCTGCACTCCAACCAGCTGTTTTATGGAAAGAAAGCGGACGACTGGAAAAAATGGGTGAGGAGATGATAAGATTTACGGACAGGCATAAAAGACTTATGCTTTTTGGTCCGACCCATGAGGAGGTTGTTACAGATATTGTGAGAAGATATATCAATTCCTGGAAACAACTTCCGATAACCCTGTATCAGATACAGACCAAGTTCCGTGACGAGATGCGTCCGAGGTTCGGCATCGTGAGGGCGAGAGAGTTTTTGATGAAGGATGCCTACAGTTTTGACCTTGATGAAAGGGGGCTTGATGAAACATACCTGAAAATGAAAGAGGCATACAGCAGAATATTTACCAGAAGCGGACTGGAGTTTTCAGTACAGCAGGCAGACTCGGGTATCATAGGCGGCAGGTTTTCAGAGGAGTTTGTTGCTAAAGGGGAGTGCCCTGAACTGGAGGTAGGACACATATTTAAACTCGGCAGTGAGTACAGCAAGGCAATGAAAGCAGTCTTCATTGACAGGGATGGCAGTGAAAAGCCTGTGGTTATGGGATGTTACGGTATAGGAGTGAGCAGGATAGTAGCGGCTGCGGTTGAGGGCAACTATGACGGAAAGGGTATTATCTGGCCACTTTCAATAGCGCCTTTCAGTGTGCTGGTTATCCCGGTCAGTTCTGGAGGAGATGTTTTAACCAGTACTGCGGAAAAAATTTATAATGGTTTGCTTGCAGAGAAGATAGAAGTTCTACTTGATGACAGAGACGCAACTGCAGGAGTTAAGTTTTCAGACGGAGACCTTATCGGTGTGCCTGTGTGGGTCATTGTGGGCAAAAAGTTTGCGGAAAAAGGGAAGGTAGAGATTAAAATAAGAAAAGAAAACAGGTTTATAGAAATGGAGCCGGAGAATGTCATAGAGTGGATTAAAGACTATATAACAAGGCATACTTCAGAGGCGGGCGGTCAGGGATAAATCCTGCAGAGGTGTAATCCCTCTCGCAAAAAAACATATATGAACAGTCTATCTCATATTATCAAACAGGGAGTCTATTTCAAACAAAAAGAGTTTTTTCTCTCCCTCTTGGTTTTCTGCTATCTTCTGTTTTCTTTTTACATCCTTTCACAGAGATTTCTCCAAGGTTATCTATTAGCCGTGCAGGTGTTCTTTATGCTTCTGGAAAATTATGTGACGATTGCTGTCTATTATGGGATTAAACGGTATCTTTTTGAAGGTGGGTTTACCTTTAAAGAAATGTTTTTAAAGGCAGGATACTTTTTTTTCAGAGTACTTGCTTATAAGTTGATCGCAGGTTTTTTTGCTTTATTGTTATTTGCCTTCTGCCTCAGTATGATTGAACTTGTCAAGAATTCCTCTGCTTTTGCGGCAGGTTTTATCACAGTATTTACCATCTTGTGGATATCTTTTCCTGTCTATATCCTTCTGTTAACTGTTCTTGCCCCTTTGATTGTTATTGTGGATGATTCTTTTTTATTCCCTTCAATCAGGACAAGTATGGTCTTTTTAAGGAAAAATCTGTCTGAAACTGTAAAACTCTTCTTGATAACCGCACCTTTCTGGATTCTTGCTATTTTTCTTATGAAGGTGTATAATGAAAAAGCCGCGTTTTTATGGACCGCACTTATTTTCTATTTCATTGCAGTTTTAGAGATAATCACTGTTAAGATTATTCTGCTTTTCTATAAAGCGAGGAGAAATAGATAATGGCTGGGAAAATTTTTGAGATAAGGTGGCACGGAAGAGGAGGTCAAGGTGCAAAGACGGCAGCCCTTCTTTTCGGAGATGCGGCATTGTCCACGGGGAAATACATACAGGCATTTCCCGAGTATGGGCCTGAAAGGATGGGTGCACCGGTGCAGGCATTCAACAGGATAAGTTCTGAGCCAATAAGGATGCATTCCGGAGTTGAAAATCCGGATGTTGTTTTAGTTCTGGATATGACCCTTATAGGGCAGGTGGATATTACAAAGGGGCTTGATCCTGATAAGGGGGTACTTATCGTGAATACCCCGCTATCTACCGAAGAAATAAAGAGGCAACTGAATTATAACGGAAAGGTATGTACCGTGAATGCCTCCGCGATAGCACAGGAAACAATTGGGAAGAACATACCCAACACCCCCTTGTTAGGAGCACTTGTCAGGGTAACAGGGATTTTGAAATTTGACGAACTGATTGAAGATACGAAGAAGAAACTGGAGAAGAAGTTCAGGAACAAACCTGAGGTTATAGAAGGTAACCTTAAGGCTATTGAGAGAGCCTATAACGAGGTAAAAACGGAATGATTTTATCCAGATAGCGGTGCTTTTTCAGTCCGCCAGGGCATCAGTGGTGGATTGATTTGCCGTCTTACTCTGTGACAAACTCAGTCTTTGTAAAAAGGGGTGGAAAATGGGAGAGAAAAAAGCAACATGGAAAGAACTAGCAGAGGGCGATGTTCTTGAAGGAGGCAGCGCTCTTAAGTTCAAGACTGGCAACTGGCGTACCAATAAACCTGTGCATATCCCTGAAAGGTGCATCCACTGTTTCCTGTGCTGGATCGCCTGTCCTGACGGGGCTGTCAGGGTTAACGCGGAAACAGGCAAATTTGTAGGGTTTGACTATAACTATTGCAAGGGCTGTGGAATCTGTGCCTACGAGTGTCCAAAAGATGCGATAAAGATGGTCAACGAGCAGGAGGAAAACGAAAAATGAAAAAAATGCTACGGTGGGGCATTATTGTGCTTATTTTATCCGGCTGGGTTGCCTTTGCAATACTTTATGTTGCTTCGGAAAAAAAGCGGGCACAGACAGAGACAAAGATTACGGAATTGAAGTCAGAACTGGACTCTTACCAGTTTTTGGTGAGAGACATAACGGTCAGCGAGGAAAAGATAGATAACATTATCTCCACGCTGGAAACACTCAAGGTAGGACTTGATAGACTGAAAGACAAAATGGAGAGAAAAGGGGAGACGGAAAATGAAAGTAGCCAAAACAGGTAATGAGGCATTTGCAGAAGCAATGCGGCAGATAAATCCGGATGTGGTTGCCGCATATCCAATAACCCCTGCCACTGAAATAGTGCAACTCTTTTCCCAGTTCGTTGCAGACGGACTGGTAAAGACGGAGTTCGTGGCTGTTGAAAGTGAACACAGCGCTATGAGTGCCTGCATAGGTGCCAGCGCTGCCGGGGCAAGGGCGATGACAGGAACATCCTCCCAGGGGCTTGCGCTTATGTGGGAGATGCTTTACATAGCAGGTGGTCTGCGCCTGCCGATAGTTATGGCGGTGGTAAACAGGACATTGTCTTCTCCAATCAACATACACTGTGACCATTCAGATACTTTTGGTGCGAGGGATTCAGGGTGGATACAGATTTATTCTGAAAACGTACAGGAGACATACGATAACCTTATTCAGGCAGTGCGGATAGCCGAACATCCCGATGTGAAACTTCCGGTGATGGTAACTACCGACGGGTTTATCCTCAGTCACTGTCTTGAGACTCTGGATATACTGTCTGACGAAGAAGTCCAGGGTTTTATCGGAGAGAGTCCTGAACGTCCCAACCTTATAAAAAGTTTACAGGAGAACAAGCCTATAACAATAGGTGCTCTGGACTTGCAGGATTACTACTTTGAGCATAAGAGGCAGTCCGCAGAGGGTATGTTTAACGCAATAAAGGTTATACCGGAGATAAGCAAAGAATTTGCAGAACGGTTCGGAAGGGAATACAGTTTTTTTGAAGAATACAAACTTGAAGATGCAGATGCGGCGGTTGTGGTAATGGGTTCCACAGCAGGCACTGCAAAAGAGGTTGTTGATAAACTGCGTGAAGAGGGCAGAAAGGTGGGGCTATTAAAACTGCGGGTTTACAGGCCTTTCCCCGCAGAAATGCTGGGAAAAGCCCTTTCAGGTGTCAGGTCCATAGGTGTTATGGACAGAGCAGACGGGATGAGTGCGGTATCAGGACCGTTATATCCTGAGATATGTGGGGCTCTTTATGATGTAAACGGTAAGAAACCGGTCATTCAGGACTATATTTATGGACTGGGCGGCAGGGATGTCCCTATGGAAGATATTAGATTTGTCTTTGAGGAACTGTTAAGGACTGCGGAAACAGGGAAAAAAGAATATACATTGAAATACATAGGAGTGAGAGAGTAAAACTAATTTAGGGTTCCTACCGGGGTTGTCATTGCAAACGAAGTGAAGCACTCTTATGGATTGCCACCACAATAAACTCGCAATGACCAAGTACCTCTGGTCGGAACGGGGAGAAAAAATGCCGACTTTAAAACAACTTGCAAAGAGAGAAGAAAAATTTCTGTCAGGGCACCGGTTATGCGCCGGTTGCGGTGCAGGTATAGTGGCAAGGATGGTAATGCTTGCCATTGATAAACCTGTAATAGTGGGTAACGCCACAGGCTGTCTGGAAGTGGCGAGTACTATCTTCCCATATTCCGCATGGAAGGTGCCATGGATACATTCCGCATTTGAAAACGCTGCAGCGACAGTAAGCGGGGTTGAGGCGGCATACAAATCTCTGAAAAAACAGGGGAAGATAGACAAGGATGTGGTACTTGTGGCATTCGGTGGTGACGGAGGGACCTATGACATAGGACTACAGTCTCTTTCTGGTGCAGCAGAACGGGGGCACAGGATGCTTTATGTCTGCTATAACAACCAGGCTTATATGAATTGCTTGAGCACAGATTCTTATATAATGACCAAGGGGGGCCTTAAAAAAATAACAGAAATAAAACAAGGAGAGCAGGTTTACGCCTTTGACCAAAAAAACTATCAGTTGGTTCTGAAAAAATGTACTGGTGTTTTTGACAATGGCATAAAGCCTGTTTATGAACTTAAAACCCTGCATCATTCAATAAAAGCAACGGATAATCATCCTTTTTTAATTTTGCAAAGAAACGGAAGAGGGAGAAAAAATAGCTTTGTCTGGCGAACATTAGCCGAGATTAAACCAGGAGATGAAGTCATTGTTCTTAAAAATATAAATCCAGGGCGATCGGCTGAATTCAGTTTTACAAAGGTTACCACAAAGGACTATAAGGTAAACAGACTTAACGATGTTGATATACCTGTATCTTCCAGTCCTGACTTGATGAGGTACCTGGGTCTGTATGTCGGAAATGGATGGGTAAGGAGTGAAAAAGGAGAGGTAGGTTTTGCTCTGCCGGAAAATACCGAGGGTCGGGAGGTTTTAATAGACCTTCATAACAAAATTTTTGGCGGGAATTTAAGAACGGATAAGGTGTATATTTATATCAATTCTGTAGATCTGGCAAGATTTATTGACTCTTTAGATTTTGGTAAAGGGGCAAAAAACAAGACTATTCCACGATGGCTCTTCACTTTGCCATTAGAAGAAAGAGAAAGTTTTATTGACGGATTGATGCTTTCGGATGGGTATAAAACAGGAAACAGTTGCCGGTATGTTTCTGCGAGTTCCGAACTTTTAAGCCGTCTGAGAGCCTTGCTCCAAATTACAAACTATAGAGTTGGAAATATTCATTGGCAGAGTAAAGAAAAAGCCACAAAATGTGCAGATAGAGAACTCTTGCAGGATGCTAAATACGGCTATGTATCTTTCAGTAAAAGAGGCAAATGGAATACAGAAAAATATCTTGGGCAATACCGGTACAAAAATTTCTTGATAGGGAATAAATATTTTGATGTAGAAAAAGTAAAAAGCATAAAACTGGTAGGAGATGAACCAACTCTTGACTTGAGAGTTGAGGGTGAACATAATTTTATTGCTGATGGAATAGTAGTGCATAACACGGGCATACAGCGGTCCTCTGCAACACCCAAGGCGGCTCACACGACGACCTCACCTCTGGGAAAGGTGATACCAGGCAAGGTACAGTTTCCAAAGGATGTTGCATCAATAATGGTTGCGCATAATATCCCTTATGTTGCAACCTCCATACCAGGCAGGTGGAATGACCTTGTCAGCAAAGTAGAGAAGGCCATTTCCTTTGACGGTTTTACCTTCATAGACGTGCTGACACCCTGCCGTCTGGGTTGGCCATATGAACCAGAACTTACGATGGAAATTTCCAGGGTTGCTGCTGACACCTGTATCTGGCCTCTTTACGAGGTTATTGAAGGGAAATATAAACTTACATATAGGCCGAAAGAAAAGAAGCCGGTTTTGGAGTGGTTTAAGATGCAGAGAAGATTTGCACATCTTTTAAGACCGGAAAACCAGGAATTACTGGAAACGATACAGAGGGAGGTTGACAGGAAATGGGAAGTTCTTCTTACCAAATGTGGAAGGTGAAAAAATGAGTTCCTTACTGCTGGTTGGAGTGACTTTCGTTCTTTTTATCATCGCATACCGTTTTTACGGACGGTTCATGGAAAAACTCTGGGAGATTTCCTCTGCCAGAAAGACCCCTGCAATGAAAATGCAGGATGGCGTTGACTATGTTCCTGTCAAACACTGGACCATTCTTTTCGGGCACCACTTTGCCTCAATTGCAGGAGCAGGTCCCATACTGGGGCCAGTTATCGTCTGTGTGTTGTGGGGGTGGCTGCCGGCAACTTTGTGGATTATCTTCGGCTCAACACTGCTGGGAGGCGTGCATGATTTTGCGTCCCTCGTGCTGAGCCTGAGGCACAAGGGCAGGTCCATAGGAGAGATTACCGAAACCGTGATGGGGCACAGAAGTAAAATATTTTTTTCCCTGTTCCTGTGGTTTTCACTGATACTTGTGGTTGCGGTTTTTTCTTCAGTGACTGCCAATACCTTTGTACAGACACCGGAGATTGTAATCCCCTCCTTCGGGCTCATTCTGATAGCCCTGTTATTCGGACTTTTTGTATACAGGCTTAATGTACACAATGTATATGCAACATTAGGTTCTTTGGTTAGTCTTGTATTTCTTTTTCTGATTGGCAACAGATTTCCGTTAGCCCTTACAGTATCGGAGCCTATTAAAATCTGGATTGTCATACTTCTTATCTATTCATTTGTAGCCAGTATTATACCGGTGAATTTTCTGCTTCAGCCCCGTGACTATCTTTCGTCTTTCATTCTCATTACCGGTCTGGTCGTTGGATATGTCGGCCTTGCTACATCCCATCCTATAATAAACGCTCCGGCCTACATATCCTTCACAGCCGCCGGAGGCAAGGGAACACTTTGGCCGATGATGTTTGTTATAATTGCCTGCGGTGCGATAAGCGGATTTCACAGTCTTGTCGCAAGCGGAACAACCTCAAAACAGATAACAAACGAAAGGGATGCAAGAAAAATCGCTTACGGCAGCATGCTGACAGAAGGAATACTTGCCATACTTGCCCTTCTTTCTGTATGTGCGGGGCTTTTCTGGAATAAGACAGGTTCGCCTCTCAACTACCCGGAACTTATGAAAACAGGTGACTGGATTGGCACTTTTGCGACAGGCTACGGACAGTTAACCTCAAGACTTATCAACCCCGATACAGGAAAGATGCTGGCAATAGTAATGATAAATGCATTTGTGCTTACCAGCCTTGATACAGCCACCAGGATTGCTCGTTACATTTCACAAGAATTGTTCGGTGACAGTTGGAAGATAAAAATCTTCAAAAACAGGTATTTCTCAACATTCTTCGTGGTTCTCATCGCCGGCTACCTTGCCTTCGGCAACTGGCAGAAGATATGGCCTGTATTCGGTGCGGCAAACCAGGTGGTAGCGGCCATTGTTCTCTTTGTGGCAGGTCTGTTTCTTTTAAGTCTAAAAAAGCAGGCACGCACAACCTTTATTCCCTCCCTGATTATGTTTCTTACCACAATCACCGCCCTGCTCTATCAGGCACAGGGTTTTTACAGGAACAAAAATTTTCTTCTGGGCAACATCTCCATCATTCTTGTCGTCCTCGCAGTCTTTTTCATAGCCGAAGGTGCCCGCCAGATCCGCCGCTCAAGAGCGGCCTGAACACTCACGGAGTATTTCAGAGGGTCCGAAGCCCAGTAGGACTTATGTCGCATTTTACCCC
>DYKC01000182.1 GCA_020722825.1 Vermiphilus sp. | reverse complement strand
CATTAAGGTTGAGAAACCGTATGTCCCTCACGAGGGCAAAGTTCTGGTTGTAGACTGTCAGGTTTACCTCTTTTCTTTCCATGCTCTGCTGTGCCTGTAAGGTAAAACAGGCAAACAACATCCCTGCAATAACTCCCAAAAACATTTTTCTTTTATCCATAATTGCACCTCCCTTTCTAATTAGACACGCGAAAAAGCAAAAAGTTCCGTTTCAATAGAGCAGGTATTTTTTTCTCTTTTCAATGAACTCTTGCAGTCCCGTCTGGTATCCCCTTATAATTCCTTCTGCCGGAATCCCCATCTGAAACTGTTTGCGTATCAAATCGGTTCCATTTACTTTATCAAACATCTCCATTTTCATTTTACCTTTTTCATCCGCTAAAAGGTATTTGAAGTTAAAATGTTCAGGATATTCTGAAAGTAGTACCTCTATTATATGGTATCCAGTGGCAACAGGCAACAACTTTTTCCTGTCTGTGATAATAATACGGAAGCCGTTGCACATCTGCTTTTCAAACTGGTCATAGAAAGGGGTAAAATGGAAGGGTTGGAAGTAAACACCGGGAAGTTTTCTGGAGTTAAGGATGCCAGCAATTTTTTCCGCATCCATCCACGGTGCCCCCACAACCTTGAAGGGCAGGGTATATCCGACACCTATGTTTACCAGAGACAATTCTCCCAGTATCCCTGTTATTGGATAAAAATTCGGGGTCTCTGGTTCGGGGATGTGAGGGGATGTGGGTACCCATACAAGTCCGGTATCCTCCCAGTACATCTCGCGTCTCCATCTCTCCATTTTTACCACAGTGAGTTTACAGTTGATTTTCATCTCCTCGTTGAAAAACCGTGCGATTTCCCCGATGGTCATCCCGTGGACGTAGGCAAGGGGTCCCACTCCCACAGATGACTGAAACCTCATATCAAGAACAGGCCCGTCAACCGTCATACCTCCAATAGGATTCGGTCTGTCAAGCACTATAAAAGGGATTTTATACTTTGCGGCTGTCTCCATACAGTTTTTCATAGTGGAGATGTAGGTATAAGAACGGGCGCCTATATCCTGTATGTCAAAAAGGAGTATGTCAACTCCTTGAAGCATTTTTTCAGAGGGGCCTTTTGTTTTTATGCTAAAGACCCTTACTCCTGTTTTTTTATCTATTTCGTCTTCGGTATAACCCATTATACCACCCCGTATTCCATGTTCGGGTGCAAAAAGGGCGGTCAGTTTGACATCCGGCAGGTTGTATAGAATATCTGCTGAAGAATGCAGGCCGCTGTCAACTCCGGTAATATTGGTGATAAGTCCCACCTTTTTCCCTTTGATAAGTGCTGTATGCTTTTCAACCAGCACCTCTATACCTGGCTTCACAACCGTAGCTGCGATATTTCTTTCACCTGATGCAGTAAACGACAGAAAGAAGGCACAACCCATAATCAGCAAAAC
>DYKC01000034.1 GCA_020722825.1 Vermiphilus sp. | reverse complement strand
ATTAATGAGCTCAATCCCTTTCAAGTGGGCAGGGAAGGATTCGGCTCCTCCGCACTCTGTGCTGCGGTAGGCCACCCGCCTATTCGTTGCTCTTTCTCATCGCAACTCATAAACAGGCTCCCTTCGAATCCTGGCATACATATTCAGATACGTCTTATCCCCCTGCCAATTAATGAGCTCAATCCCTTTCAAGTGGGCAGGGAAGGATTCGAACCTCCGAAGGCGTTAGCCGCCAGATTTACAGTCTGGTGCGATTGGCCGCTCCGCAACCTGCCCAGTATTAAATGGAAGCCCGTTCCGCCGCAAGGGTTGTATCCTTTGAGACCCTCAAGGTAATGTGGGTACCTCCTCTGACGGCTTCGACTTTTCGCTCCTGGCGAACCTGTCGGCCCCATCAGAACTTGGTTCCCTTGCTAATAGTGTTGGCTCAAGGATAATTAATCCTCACGCACGGAACAGGCTAATAATATTTTACCTTTTTTTTAAAAAAAGTAAAATACTGTCTATGGTCTTCATATCAAAAAGTCCTGAAGAAACTATGTCCTTTGGAAAACAGATTGCCTCCAGAACTAAAAGAGGTGATATCTTCGGATTTATCGGTGAACTTGGAAGCGGTAAAACCACTATGATTAAAGGCATCGTAAAACATCTGACAGGACAGGAAGCAACAAGCCCTTCATTTGTTCTGATCAACGAGTATCCGGGGAAAATTCCTGTTTTTCATTTTGACCTTTACAGGTTAAGGTGTAAAATAGATGTGGCAGATATCGGATGGGAAGAATATATTGACAGAGGTATTGTTCTTATTGAGTGGGCTGAAAAGATAAAAGATATGCTACCTGCAAAAACGGTCTTTGTGAGATTTCACATAATAAACGGTAAAAGGAAAATAGCGATAACCGGATTGAAAAACAAAATCGTAACCCCTCACCGGTAGAAAGAGGGACTCGGGATTGGATCTTCGGAAAAGACAAAAGAAGGGAAAAGTTTTTCCGAATCCCTAATCCCGTTTTTCAAGGGTTCCGGGTAAAGGAGCCAAAAATGACAAGCAGAGAACGTGTTTTAAGGGTTTTAAATCATCAGATACCCGACAGGGTACCAATACAGGACAGTTTATGGAGTTCCACTGTCCAAAGGTGGCATAAAGAGGGACTGCCAGAAGATACAACGCCTGCTGAATATTTCGGATATGAGTTTGAGTTTTTCGGAGCCGACACATCTCCCAGGTTTCCTGTAAAAGTACTGGAAAAAAATGAAGAGTACATAATAACAACGACACCACAAGGAGGAAAAAGACGTAACCACAGGGACTACTCAACCACTCCGGAGATTATTGATTACCCTATAAAAACAAAAGATGATTGGAAGGAGATAAAAAAACGTCTGAAACCAGATTTTACAAGGATTGACTGGGCATCAGGACTGGCAAGAAACAGAACCGCTTACGAAGACGGAAAGTTCTTATGCTATCAAGGAGGTTACGGCTATGATATGCTGCAATCCTATATAGCTTCAGAACAGCTGTTGATAACGATGGTTAAGGACCCGGACTGGATAAAGGAAATAATAATGACCCTGGCAGAATCTACAATAATAATGGCAGAACTGATGCTTAACAACGGATTCCGGTTTGACGCTGCCTTTATGTACAACGACATGGGGTACAAAAATGGTCTTCTTTTTTCACCTGACATCTATAGAAAAACGCATTATGAGGCCGACCGTCTCGTATATACCTACTTTCATTCAAAGGGGATGAAAACAATACTACACAGTTGCGGCAACGTATCAGAACTTATACCCATTATGATTGAAACGGGTCTGGACTGCCTGCAGCCGCTTGAGGTAAAGGCAGGAATGGACGTTGTCAAACTGAAAGAGAAATATGGGGACAGCATCGCCTTTATGGGCGGGATAGACGTACGGTCAATGGCTGACGAAGACCCTGCTAAAATTGAGCAGGAGATAAAAACAAAGTTTGAGGCAGCAAAGGTAAACGGCGGATATATATATCATTCAGACCATTCAGTACCCAAAAATGTCAGTTTTCAACAGTACTGCAGGGTAATGGAACTTGTGAAGAAATACGGTGTATATCCCGAGTACGAAAAGGCACAGAAAGAGCAGCCGCAGATACCTGAAAAACCACCTGTTGTCCCCAGTAAGGCAGAGGTTAAAAAAAGACGTGGATTATTCGGGAAAAAGGTTGAAGGGCCAAAAAAGGAAGAGGTAAAACCAGCAGCATCTCAACCGGCACCGCAAAAGACTGAACAGCCAGCAGGCGATACTGAAAAGAAGAAGGGCTTCAGGATGCTCTTTGGAAAGAGGAAATAAATGAAAAAAGCAGTGGGTATTGACCTTGGTGGAACGTATATAAAGGCTGGTCTGACAGATGAAAATGGGAACATCATTAAAAAACAACAGTTTCCCACACTCGGAGAAAAAAACGACAGGGATGTTGTCCTCAAACAGATAGAGACTGCTATTGACTTTGCCCTTGAGAATACAAACGGTGAAATTGCAGGGATAGGAATAGGAACCCCGGGCGTTGTAGACGATGAAGGCGTTGTTTTTTCTGCACCGAACCTGCCCAGGTGGGATAATCTTCCTCTGAAACAAATCTTTGCAGAGAAATATAAACTGCCTGTAGTGGTTGAAAATGATGTGAATACCATAACGTGGGGAGAGTTTCTGTACGGAGCAGGAAATGGATACAACACCATTATCTGTATAACACTGGGTACAGGTCTGGGAGGCGGTATTGTCAAAGACGGAAAACTGCTTCGCGGGGGAAAATATTCCGCCATGGAGATAGGACACATTACTATAGACTATAGAGGTCCTCGCTGCAAATGTGGAAACTACGGCTGCATAGAAAGATTTGTCGGCAGAGACTATATCGTTGAACGTGCAGTAAATGCCATAAAAGATGGCAAAAAAACAATGATATATGACCTTGTCAGTGGTAAGTTGGAAGAGATTACGCCCAAAATAATATCAGATGCATATAAACAGGGAGATAAGGTTGCCACCGATATATGGATTGATGTAGGTGTATGTCTGGGTGCATTGTTTACCGGACTGGTTAATCTTATCAATCCTGACATAATTATAATCGGAGGCGGCATCTCCCGTAGGGTTGAAATTATGTTTGAAACCATAGAAAAGAAAATCAAAGAACAGGCGATGCCAAAACTGGCTGAGAATGTCAGAGTTGTACAGTCAGAACTCGGCAGTGATGCCGGCATCGTCTCCGCAGGAGCCCTCATATTCCAGTGATTAAGATCATATACTTCGGAAGTGATGCATTCGGCATACCATCTCTTGAGGAACTTAAAAAAAGGCATAATATTGCAGGAGTCGTTACATCTCCGGACAGACCCAGAGGAAGAGGACTGAAGGTCTCCTTTACCCCTGTAAAAAACTGGGCGATAAAGAACAATATACCTTTTTACCAGCCTGAATCGCTGTCAGATAAAAACTTCATAGACGCCATCAAAGGATTAAAACCGGAGATTATTGTGTTGATTTCATATGGAAAAATTCTTCCTGCCTCAATACTTGAAATACCTTCGCTCGCGGCTATAAATGTACACCCTTCACTTCTTCCAAGATACAGGGGAGCAGCCCCCATGGAGTGGACCTTAATCAACGGAGAAAAAGAGACTGGAATTACCGTGATCACGATGAATGGCACAGTTGACACAGGTAATATCGTAAAACAGGAAAAGGTTCCCATTGATGACGCCGTTGATATATTTGATTTAAAAAAGATTTTATCTGATACCACTCCTGAGTTGCTTGTTGAAAGCATAGAGAAGATAAGGAAAGGAATCTGTCCAACCCCGCAGGAAGGCATCCCTTCATATGCCAGAAAATTAACCAAAAAGGACGGCCTTATAAAATGGGAAAGAGATGCATGTGAAATACATAACCTTATACGGGGAACAAAAGAATGGCCCGGAGCATATACGTACATCAACGGCAAATATCTGAAAGTCTTTCGTTCCATCCCCGGCATGGAACATGGGGAAAAAAATGGAAAAGCCGGGGAGGTAGTAAACATAGATAGGGATTCAATCTGCGTGGCATGCGGAAAAGGGGTTCTGAAGATAATGGAAGTACAGATTGAGGGTAAAAAGAGGATGACCGTGTCAGAGTTTTTGAAAGGACATAAAATAAAAGAAGGCGACAGGTTTTCGGGAAAACAATGAAAGCAGATGAGATAAGACAAGACTGCAGGTTTTTCAGGACTGACAGTCCCTGCATCTACCATAAAACCGAACAGCAGTTATGCAGGGACTGCAGCCATTACAGGAAAACAGCAGGTAGAATTCTCATAATCAAGAGAGAGGCAATGGGAGATGTTTTGAGAACCACCTGTATACTGGAGCCCCTGCACAAAAAATTTCCAGACCATACCATAATCTGGTTCACTTCAGAAAAAAGCCATGGGGTTCTTGAGGGCAACCCATACATTGATGAGATATGGACTGATAATTTTGGGGCCCTTCAGACATTCTCTTATTTCCTTTTTGACACAGTCATCAACCTTGACCTTTCTCCTGACAGTTTGGTTGCAGCCAGTACTGCACATACAAAAAAATTCTACGGGTTCCGTTACGAAAAAACAGGTATGGTGTTATGGTCAGGAAAATCTGCTGAAGAATGGTTTTCAATGAGTCATAACGATGAGATAAAAAAGAACAATAAAAAGACATATCAGCAAATAATATCAGAGATTCTTGAACTTGAAGGTTTCGGGGAGATTGTTGTTCCTCTGAAGCGGGAATCTGCAGCAAAAGCAGAGAGGTTTGCTGAAAAGTATCACCTGTCAGAAAAAACCGTCATAGGAATCAACACAGGCAGTGGTTCAAGGTGGCCTGCCAAAAGGTGGCCTGAAGAAAATTTCCTCAAACTTTTTTCTCTTATGAAAAACAAAAAATACGCAATAGTAATATTCGGCGGGGAAGAAGAAAAAAGGATTATGGAAAGCCTGACTTCAAAGAGCCCTGTCCCTCTGATAAACGCAGGATGGGATAATACCGTTGCAGACTTTTTCTCTCTTCTTAATTTGTGCGATATAGTTCTAACCTCGGATACTCTGGCTCTGCACGCTGCAACCGGACTGAAAAAAAAGGTAATAGCCCTGTTCGGCCCGACATCTGCAAGCGAGATAGAAACGTATGGAAGGGTAACAAAAATTGTCACGCCCCTTGAATGCCGGTGCTGTTACAGAAAAGAATGTGATAAGAAACCGTCCTGTATGGAAACAATATCTCCTGAAACCGTTTTTTCCTCAATGATCTCCCCTCCCGCCTCTCCCTCTCGGAGAGAGGATTAAAGGTGAGGGGAAAAGGTCACTATATGCTATAATGAGAAAAAAATATATAGCAGTGGTTATCCCCACATACAACGAGAAAGAAAATATCGTCCCGCTGGTGCAAGAGCTGCTCAACCTTCCCCTGAAACTGAAAATACTTGTAGTTGACGATAACTCACCAGATGGAACGGGAAAGATTATAAAAGAGGCATTCAGCGATAACCCTTCTGTGTCTGTATATATCCGTGATGGTAAAAAAGGACGGGGACTTGCCGGAATATACGGGTTTAAGCAGGCGCTAAAAACAGATGCGGGGATAATAGGCGAGATGGACGGTGACCTGTCGCATCATCCCCGATTCATCCTGTCAATGCTGGAGAAACTGGAAGACTGCGATGTTGTGATAGGTTCAAGGTACATCAGTGGCGGACATGATGTAAACAGAGGATTCCTGCGCCGCACAATAAGCAAAGGTGCAAGGATGTATATCAGGATGCTTCTCGGCATCAAGGTTGCGGACCCGACCTCTGGTTTCAGGTTTTTCAGGAGAGAGATACTGGAACAGGTGGTGGACAACCTTTCGGCAGAAGACCCTTTTATTGTCACGGAAACCCTCTTCTATCTCAAGAAGAAAAAGGCAAGAATTTCGGAGGTGCCCATAAAATTCTATGAAAGAAAGGCAGGGGTCTCCAAACTGGACTGCAAAATACTTCTGAAATATCTCTTCAAGGTTTTAGCGTTAAAGATGAACTATGGAAGATAGAAAATACATCCGTTACCTTGCCATTCTGGTAACGGCAACCACACTGATAAGGGTATGGCTCGCCCATTCGCTGGGGCTGGGCGTTGACGAGGCGCACTACGTACAGTACGCACTCAACCCTGCTCTCTCTTACTACGACCATCCTCCAATGGTAGGATACCTGATACGGTTATTTATAATTCTTATTGGGAAACATACGCTTGCGGTAAGAATGCCTGCAATACTCTCCGGCATTGGCACAGCAGTTCTGCTTTTCGTCTTAGGCAAAAAACTGAAAAACTCTGCGGCAGGGTTCTGGACAGTGGTAATTTTCAATTCCATACCTCTGTTTTCGGCAATAGGTGGCATAACGGTTGTCCCTGACACAATACTGTCTTTTTTCTATCTCCTGTCTTTACTTCTTCTGTGGCGAATTTATGACACGTCAAACAGAGGCGGCTTATGGTATACGATAGGAGCAGTAACAGGCCTTTCTCTCCTGACAAAATATACCGCGGTTCTTCTTTATCCATCCATCCTTCTTTTCATTGCAATAACTCCTTCAATGAGAAGGTGGTTCAGGAAAAAGGAGTTTTATCTCTCTTTATTGTTGAGTATAGTAATATTCCTACCTGTTGTCATATGGAACTATGAAAATCACTGGGCATCCTTTACCTTCCAGTTTGCCCACGGTATGGGTGAAAAGTCGTTTTTTGTCCTTGAGGAATTCTTGAAAAACATTGGAGCACAGGCAGGAGTTTATTCCCCATTTATTTTCATTTTCATCATATATACGTTAATCCATACAGTTGTTATGTCTGTGAAGAAAAATGCAGAGTATCTCCTCTTCTTCTCATTTGCCCTGCCTGTAATACTCATCTTTGCCTATTCAGGACTGTCAAGTGAGGTTCTCCCGCACTGGCCTGCAGTCGGATATCTTATACTTCTGCCTGTTCTTGGTAAACTTATCTGCGAATCTTCTACAGGTACAGGTAAAAAAATTGTTCATCGTCTCTCCGTCTTTTCTCTGGCAACAGGCATCGCCCTGACGCTCGTTATACCAGTTCAGGCGCTGTTCAGGGTTATCCCTCTCTCTCCGGAAAACGACCTGACCAACGAGATGACCGGCTGGAAAGAGATTGCGGAACGTATAAAAGAAATCCAAAGGCAGGAAAAGGACTCGGACTTCTTCGTTTTCACACACACATTTTACATAGCAAGCCAGGCAGCCTTTTACCTTGAACCGGAGATACCTGTCTACTGTCTGAGTAAAAAGATTGACCAGTATGACTTCTGGCAGTATAAACAGGCACTGAATGAAAAACTTAATGGTAAAAACGGCCTGTTCTTTTGCGACGACAACTACAAAAAGTCTCCGGAAAAACTTTATGCCTTCGGGGAGATAAGGCAGGAAAAAGACTTTGAGATTTATATAAGAGGAAAACACGCAAAGAATTTTTATATTTACAAGTGTTACAGGTTTGAAACAGGGAAAACCGACCCATTAATACTGCAGTCTCTGCCCTTTGCCCCGCGGTCATTCAAAATGCTTCTGCAGAGATGGAACGAAAAAGTCTTCTTTTTGCTTAATGCTGCTGCCGGCAAAAATAGGCTGCTTGACCTCTTTTTTACCCTGGTCAACTGGCTGGGTACAAGTTACGTACTTATCCCTGTTGTGGGACTGTTTATGTGGTGGAAGAAAAGAAAAAAATTCCGCAGATATTTTTGGATGTTTGCACTTTCAATGCTGCTCGGCGGGATTGCAGTGCACTTCCTGAAGGAAATCTTTTCTTTTCCACGTCCTCTCGCATATCTTGGAAAGGAACTTGTTAATGTGGTAGGCCCCCCCCTTAAAATGGGTTCATTCCCCTCCGGGCATAGCCAGACGGTCTTCACCGGCGTCCTGTTTCTTGCCTGGCTCATACCGGAATACCAGGTGGCTTTTTGGACAATCGGCGTACTATCCGGTATATCACGCTGCTATATGGGCGCTCACTTTCCGTTTGATATATTTGCAGGCTTCGTTATAGCACTTTTATTCTTTTTTGTGGTAAGACTATGCTTCGGGGAAATAAATGTACACAGGAATTCTGATTGACGTTGGGACAGGCACGGTTGCCGACAAAGCAGAGATAATTACTCCTCTTGCGAATAAAATCTTTGCTCCTTTTTTTGATTTACCATCCTATTTCTTGACAATGCCTGACCCGAAGAAACAACTCCTCTCCTGGGCGGTCTGGCTGACAGCCGTCTGGATTATATACTGGGCAATAAGGCAGAGAGGTTACTGGACGAAAAAAATAATAATACTGTTTAGAGGAATATCTGTTATTATAGTCTCTTTAGTTCTCTTTATCCTCTACTCAATCTTTGTTCCTCTGCCGCAGTACAAAATAATCTCTAAAAATCCTGATGAGATTTTTCTTGACCTTCATTCCCATACGGTTTATTCCCATGATGGCATTGTGACGCCTGAACGAAGTTTTCACTGGCATATTAACTATGGATTTGATGGCTGGTCAACAACCGAACATGACTGGATTGGAGACGCTCCCTCAATCCAGCGTGAAATCATTGCAAATAAAAACCTTGCCGCAACTGTAATCCCTGGAGAGGAGGTCAACTTCAAAAAGGTTCACCTTAACCTCCTCGGGATAAGGAAAGGGATTAAGGCAAAAGAATACCAAAATCTTTCAGACCTGGTAGATGAGGTACACCGGCAGGGCGGAGCGGTTGTCGTTCCCCACTACTGGGCAGAAACAAAATCGCCATTTTCCATGAAAGACCTCGCAGAAGCAGGAGTGGATGGGTTTGAGATAGCAGGCAACGCATCCATCCCCCTGACGGAAGAAGTACAACAGAAGATAATTACTTTCTGTCTCCAAGAGAACCTTGTAATGCTGAGCGGTACCAACTGGCATGGCTGGAGAAACTTCTGCACGGTATGGACAGGGTTCAATGCAGAAGGATGGGAGCAGATGAGCATTGAAGAACGTGAAAGGGCGATCATTAAAGCCCTGCGCAACAGCGAAACAGACCATTTCAGGGTCATAGGGTACAGGCAGAGGTTCCCTGCTTCCAGGGTTCACTATATTTTTGAGCCTTTCACAGGACTGTTTTTCTACTTCACTTCAACAGGCGTATGGCAGATTTTCTCCTTTATCTTCTGGATTGCCATAATATATCTTCTTCTCCACCGTATAAAGAATAAACGTCTTGCTGCTGTTTATCTGTGGTCGGCAATCAGTCTGCTGCTGGTCATCAAAAGCGGTCTTATTCTGAACACGTGGAAGACCGTGGCGGACGTCAACAATATCCTGACAGATGTGGCCAAGGGACTACTCCTTATGGCGTTGGTTACCACCTGCCTTGCCCTCACCAACCTGAAGATACGAAAATAAACCTTGAGTTCAATATAAGGTAGGAGAAAAAGGAAAGAAAGTTTGATATATAAGCACCTACCGTGCTATAATTGATAGATTAAAATCATAGCCGCCTACAATGAAGGTGTAGAGGCCAAGAGATATACAATAGATATGAACTTCGTTCCTGATATATGCAGGCTTTGCCTGCGGTATAGATTTGTATATCTACTGTATATCAAC
>DYKC01000181.1 GCA_020722825.1 Vermiphilus sp. | reverse complement strand
AAAGGTTGCAATTATTGAGGATTTATGGTTTCATTAATATCAAGAAGCGTCCAACGTGGGTAAAAAAGCGTTAAGAAAGATTTTGCCAGACTTTCAGCAAATAAGAAAGAGGTTTTAACCGTCAAGGAGGAAATAGAAAAAATTCTAAGCAGGAATCCTTGGAAGGGCAAACCTTCATGCTTGTAGACGAGAAAGAAGGGCTCATAAAAATCCGCGCCAGTCAGGCAATCAGCGATGAATACCTGAAAAAGCCTCCGCTGAAGATAGACGAGGGCATTGCAGGTAAGGTTGTAAAAACAGGACAGTCTGTCGTGATGAAGGACGTACGTGAAGAACCGGAATATAAAAACAGGGAGATAGCCGCAAAGGAAGGGATGGTATCAATGCTGGCTGTCCCTATGAGCGTCAAAGGAAGGGTCATCGGCGTCTTGAATATATATACGGCAAAACCCCACAGGTTCAGCGAGAGAGAAATAGAAATACTGAGTTCCATAGCAAATCAGTCCGCCATCATTATTGAAAATACTGAACTGATGGTAAAAACAAAGATGCTTCAGGAAGAGATAGAGATTCGGAAAAAGGTTGAAAAAGCCAAGGGCATCCTGATGTGAGAAGAAAAACTTACCGAGGAAGAGGCATACAATAAACTGAGAAGGTTCAATATGGACAACAGAAAAAATATGAAGGAAATAGCGGAAGTCATCATAATAGCCGATGAAATAAAAAAATAGCAGCCTAATGGATATATACCTCCTGTACAAAACTCTCAGAGAAAAACACGGGAAACCCTCAGGGCAGTGGTCTCTCTGGTGTAAAAGACCCAAAACAAAAAGAGAAAAAGAAACGGTAATCATTGAGTCTGTTCTTACCCAAAGGGCAAACTGGAAAAACGTAAGTATGGCTGTCGCCAACCTGAACAATGTAGGATTACTGGGGTTGAGAGAAATCCTTTCTGCAGAGAATGAAAAAATTCAGCATCTTATCAAACCTTCGGGGTTTTACAAAACCAAGTCAATAAGGCTTAAAACTCTTGCAGAATTCATTGTCAACAGGTGCGGAGGGATTGAAAAAACAGCAAATTTAAACTATCCAACACTGAGGGAACAACTACTTGCGTTAAAAGGCATAGGGAATGAGACTGCTGACGATATACTACTCTATGCGTTTGAAAAACCTGTATTTGTCATTGATGAGTACACAAGACGTCTTGTAAAGAAACTACAGCTGACAGACAATCTTTCTTACAAACACCTTCAGGATTTCTTTGAGAATGGACTTGGTAGAAAAGACTATGCTCTTTACCAGGATTTCCATGCCCTGATAGTTATAGACGGCAAATCCGGTTGACAAGGTATACCCTTTTTAGTGTATACTTGTGAAGGGAGGAAAAACTATGCTTATACTAATTTGACGTCAAAGTTATAGTTTTGAGCCAGTCAAAGCAAGTGAGTGAAGAAACCAATTTCT
>DYKC01000180.1 GCA_020722825.1 Vermiphilus sp. | reverse complement strand
TCACACATGGGATAAGATAGAAGCGATGTCAGAAACCTTTGTTGAGTACGGCTCCCGCTTCTACCTGTCTGCATCATCCTAACCTAAAGGTTATCGCTGTGAAAGAAAGCGGAGGTAGTTCACATACCGCCCGACCTTTTGATATTTTTATCACTTCAGAATTTGTATTCGGAGGTGTAGGTTATCTTTGTTTCGCCGTCTGCAGGTACGTTGACCTCAAATACCAGTGTGTTTGTATCCTCTTTCTTATAGTCATAACTTTTTTCTAAAATCGTCCAGTCGCCCCACTGTGGTTCTATTACCTTTATTGTAACCGGCTCTTTCTTGTGGTTTCTGAGTGAAATCTCATATGAGTCCCTGTAGAGATTGTTTGCAATTTTTTTGTGGTCAGTGATTTTTCTTTCGCCTATGATGTCAAAGGCATTGCCCAGAAAGAGTGTGATTTTTTCGTCTTTGGGAGTATGGTCTATCTGGTTTTCTCCGATGAACTGCAGCGTTTTGTCAATATCTGCCTTATAGACCTTTATCTTGCCTTTCGGCAGGGGTATACCCAGCCCGTTTGCCTTGCTGTTTTTGAACTCAAGGTTTACCGCAACCTTTTTGTTGCTCGGCTGTCCTCTCCAGTTGTCGTAGTAATACCAGCGGTATAAAGCCCCCTTGTATGTATATACCTTGTTTATAGAAACCTTCGGGGCGGTTAAGAGGCTTATCTGTTTGGTCTGGTTATTTTTAATGGTTGTTTTCCTCTGCAGTTCGTAAAGGTGGTACTCAAAGAGTTCCCGTCCTTCAAACTGCTCGGGTACCGCGGCACCTGCTTCTTTCATTGCATACTCGGCTCTAATTACACCCTGCCTTTCTTCCACCCTGTGTACATCACCTGCCACGAGTTTCAGGGAGGCATTTTCGTAAGAAGTACCGCTGCGGTTATCCACAGTTACCCAGCCATTCAAGGATATACTCTTTTCATCATCTGAGACTGCTGCTACATAGTCTGCCGCCCAGTTGATATCCCTTGTAAGATAACCTACCTCAACCTCATGACGTCCTTTCTTTCTGTTTAACAGTGACCATACCAGAGTGGGTTTTGTTATCAGCCCTTCAGGTAGTTGAGGAAATTCAATATTCCGGATGTTGTCACGAACAACCATATAGATAGGTCCCTTTTCCCTCTCCGCGGACAGGACAATCTGGCTGCCATCGTAACTTGCAAGATATCCTGTGTAGACATTGTCATCCTGTGTTGTAATGCGTATATTGTTGTCAATGTATTTGAGAAGAAGTTTGTCCGCACTTACCAGGTCATACTCAAAGTTTTGTTCCAGTATGCCGCACATATCCGGTGCAGTTATTGACCTGAAATGTACACTTGTCGGTTCTATACTGGCGGCTATGTCAAGAAATCTTACCTCGTTGATACCCTCATTAAGGTTGAGAAACCGTATGTCCCTCACGAGGGCAAAGTTCTGGTTGTAGAC
>DYKC01000033.1 GCA_020722825.1 Vermiphilus sp. | reverse complement strand
TGATGACTTTGAGAAGAGATATCTCTGTAGAAACAAAAATTGAAGTTGTTTTTAGGTAAAAGTTCACTGAACCACGTCTTTTAAGGGTAAGAATTGATGGGGTTTGCTGAATATTTACGGGATTTTTAGAGGGTGAACAGTGAAGAGGAGATATGAAATGTGCTAAAAGATTTTTAACCCTATTCTTCTTCCTGTTCACCCTCTCTGCTTTTTCCAGAGACGTCCCACAAGAAAATTAGGTTGAGGATGAGGTTCTCGTTCGTTTCAGAGAACATGTGGAAGATGTGCAGGAACGTCAGTCAGTTCTTGCCCAGAACCTTTCTGTCAGAAAGAAATTCAGGTCTTTTAAAAATCTCTATAGCCATTTACCAAGTTTTTTGACACCCTATTGAAGATATGCTACACTTAATATGACTGGATTTGTCTCAATAAAAACAAACTTGATTTTTTGAAGCTAATATATGACCAAATCTCGCTTTTTGTACTCCTTAGAAAATCAAGGGGAAAGGAGAAAGAAATGACTGCAGATATTCTTAAGGAAATTAAAGAAAACGTTATAACAGGAAATGCACCGAAAACAAAGGAGATGACTCAAAAGGCAGTGGCTGAAAAAGTACCGGTTGAAGAAATACTGAACAATGGACTTATCGCCGGTATGACAGTTGTGGGCGTCAAATTTAAAAATAACGAGTTTTACGTCCCCGAAGTTCTGATAGCCGCCAGGGCAATGCATGCCGGTATGGACGTTATAGAGCCCCTGATTGCGAAAGCTGGAATAAAACCCATTGCAAAGGTTGCCATTGGAACAGTAAAGGGTGACCTGCATGACATCGGTAAAAACCTTGTAGTAATGATGTGGAAAGGTGGCGGCTTTGAGGTTGAAGATCTTGGAATAGATGTACCACCAGAAAAGTTCGTTGAAGCCGCAAAAAATGGAGCAAAGGTTCTGGGCCTTTCCGCACTTCTCACAACAACAATGGTTTCAATGAAAGAAGTCATTGAATCTTTGAAAACCGCTGGCGTAAGAGACCAGGTTAAGGTCATAATAGGCGGGGCTCCTGTAACGCAGAGTTATGCAGACGAAATAGGGGCAGATGCCTACGCACCAGATGCCGCATCTGCGGTTGAGAAGGTGAAAGAGGTATTGAATATATAAGTGACTATTGCTTTACTTATTATAGGTGCCTACCTGTTCGGAAGTATCCCGTGGGGATATCTTGTGTGCCGGATTTTAAAGAAGATTGATATAAGAAAATACGGCAGTGGTAATATAGGGGCCACCAATGTATATAGAGTAGCAGGCGGACCATTAGCAGTTTCTGTCCTTATCCTGGACATCTCTAAAGGATTTCTTCCTGTACTTCTGACAAAACTGTTTTTTTATGCCACTTCTCTTCATCTCATCCTGGTAGGGCTCGCTGCTATATCAGGACATAACTTTTCTCTTTTTCTCCGCGGCAAAGGGGGAAAGGGCGTATCAACAAGTTTCGGGGTTATCATCGGCCTTTTTCCTTTGCCTGCCCTGACAACATTCATAATCTGGATAATAACAATAGTTATCACCCGTTATGTTTCTGTTGGCGCTATATTTGCTTCATTATCTTTACCCGTCTTTATACAAATCTTCCACAAAAACCTGATTTTTACCACCACAGGAATAATCATATCTCTACTGATTTTATATACCCACAGAACCAATATAAAACGAATCCTGTCAAAGAAAGAAAACAAAATTAAATTGCCATGGGAAAAAAAATTGGAATCTTAGGAGCCGGCGGATGGGGTATCACGCTTACATGCCTGCTTGAAAGAACAGGCAGCAAAGTAACGCTGTGGGAACCCATCAAAAAAAACTACACCTCTCTTCAAAAATACAGGGAAAATAGGGATTATTTCCCCGGGGTCCGTATCCCTGAATCGGTAAACATAACAGACTCAATAGGAAAAATTTTTTCATTTTCCGATATTCTTATATTAGTGGTACGTTCAACGTTCTTCCGTGAAACGGTTAAAAAAATCAAGAGATTTTATACAGGACAACCGGTTATCATCGGAACAAAAGGGATAGAAATAGCAACAGGAAAAAGAATGTCTGAAATCCTGATGGATGAAATATCAACAAATCTAAATTATGGAATACTTTCCGGTCCTACCATCGCAAGAGAAATTGCAAATGGAATGCCGTCAGCAGCGGTTATCGCAAGTCCTGTGGAAAAACTTGGCCTTGCCTTTCAAAACATAATCAGTTGTGATACATTAAGGGTGTATACATCTACAGACGTCGTTGGTGTTGAGATTGGAGGAGCATTTAAAAACGTGGTAGCCATAGGTTCGGGAATTATTGACGGTCTCGGACTGGGAATAAACACCAAATCCTCTTACATTACAAGAGGACTCAATGAAATGATAAAAATAGGTTGTGCCCTTGGAGGCAAAGAAAAAACCTTTAGGGGACTTTCAGGCATAGGGGACCTCATAACGACATCTTTCAGCAAATACAGCAGAAATAGGTCATTCGGTGAAGCAATAATAAAGACAGGCAAAGAGAAGTATCTCAAAAAGAGCAGGATGGTAATTGAAGGTATCCCGACGACAAAAGCATTTTACAGGTTAAGCAGGAAAATGAATGTTGAACTTCCCATAACCGCATCGCTGTACAGAATTATTTACAACGGTGCTAAACCTGAAGATGAAATAAAAAAACTGATGCAGAGAAAGATGAAAAAAGAATGAAGGCAGACGAAAAATTTTACTATATTGGGGAAGTAAGCAAAATGGTTGATGTCCCACAGCACATAATCAGGTTCTGGGAGAAACAGTTTTCCGTTATCCACCCATTAAGGGACCAGAGAGGAAACCGCATCTATACAAAGAAAGACATTGAAACAATTAACAAGATAAGGGTTTTGATTTATAATAAGGGCTACAGAATTAAGGGCGTTAAAAAGATATTGAGGGGCAACGTCACTAAAAATCCCGGCAGGATGGATAAAAAAATTCTTTTAAAGATACTTAAAGAACTCAAGGAAATAGAAAAATGTTTACAATAGGCGTTCTCGCTTCAGGAAAAGGAAGCAATCTCAAGGCTATTCTTGACTACATAAAAAAAGAAAAACTGCCGATTAAGACAGGTGTGGTTCTCAGTGATAATATTGAATCTTTTTCCCTGAAAATTGCAGAAAAAGAGGGGATAGAACACCTGTGTATCCCTGAAAAACGCCATAAAACCTTTCTGTCTGCCGGGACCGAAGAGAAATATGTGAAAAAATTGAAAGAATGTAAGGTTGATCTTGTATGTCTGGCGGGTTTTATGAGGGTACTGAAAAAGGTTTTCTTACAGGAATTCCCGTGGAAGATTATCAATATACATCCTTCTCTTCTGCCCTCTTTTCCAGGTCTGGCAGCATGGGAACAGGCTCTGAATTACGGGGTCAGATTTACAGGATGTACAACACACTTTGTTGAATACGGGATTGATACCGGCCCGATAATCCTGCAGGCGGTAGTGCCGGTTTTGAAAGAGGATACGCCGGAGAGTCTGCATAAGAGGATACAGGAAAAAGAACATTTGATATATCCGTTAACAGTCAGATTGATATCTGAAGGGAAAATAAAGATATTGAACAGAAGGGTATATATCTCAAATATATAAAAAAATGGAACCTATTATACGGAAAGCCAGAATAACAGATGTAAATCAGATCAAGAATCTCATAAACAGATTTGCAAATGAAGGTAAAATGCTGCCGGTTTCTGTAAATCAACTTTATGAGGGTTTAAGAAATTTCTCAGTAATAGAACTCAACGGAGAGGTAATCGGATGCGGGGCGCTTAAGATAATGTGGGAAGACCTTGCAGAAATAAGTTCAACGGCCGTAATGGAAAAATATCAGAATAAAGGATATGGAAATAAACTCATTCATAGTATATTGGAAGAAGCAGAAACGTTGCAAATAGAAAAGGTTTTTGTGTTAACCTACGTACCCGAATTTTTCGCAAAATTTGGATTTGAGAAAATTCCAAAGTCAAGACTACCTCACAAGGTCTGGAACGACTGTATCAACTGCCCGAAATTTCCCAATTGTGACGAAACAGCAATGATGAAAAAACTTTCAAAATGAAAAATAATCTGTTTGTTTTTTTATTATTTCTACCGGTACTATCAAAACCCTTTTCTGCTGAAGCGAAAATACTTACGGGTGAAGTGATTTTAATAGAAGAACGTTCCACCGAAGAAATGTTTGCCATCGGAAATGATATAGAAGTTATGGCTCCCATTGAAAATGAATTCATCGGTATAGGGGAAAAAATCTTTGCTCACTCAAATGTTGGGGGGGATTTCATAGGCATTGGCTTAAACCTAAACTTTAAAGGGATTGCCAACCGTGACGTTTACCTGATAGGTGATACCGTAAACGTGGGAGGAATCGTCAGAGGCAGTATAACCGCTCTGGGCATAAATATGAACATAGAGACACCTGTGGAGGGCAATCTGCGCGTAGGCGCAGAAAGAATAAGGGTACGCGGAACCGTTACCGGCAAAACAATTATCTGGGGAGAAAACGTCTCAATAGAAGGTAAATTCAAGGATGTTGTGCTTTACGGCAGTAGAATACATTTTGCACCTGATACTCTGATAGACGGAGATTTAACCTACACTACGCCGGAAAAAATGGACCTTTCCAGTATTAACATTACCGGAAAAATAAAATGGAACAGGCCGTATATAGAAAGATTGAAGAAAAAATCCCCTATGACTCTTTTAAGACGCTTCTATACCTTTTTTTCCCTCCTGTTTCCGGTATTAATTATGTTAGGGTTTTTCCCGAATCTGTTTCAGCAAACCGCAACCCTTTCCGGGAGAAAATTTCTGCAGTGCTTTGGTACAGGATTAATTTTCATAACAATAACGGTAATCGCCCTTCCTTTAATATTCATAACAATAGTAGGAGCGCCTCTTGGACTTATCGTTGCTTCATTGTTCTTCTCTTCTGTATACATATCACGGGTTTTTCCATCCATATTTGTCGGGAGAATATTGCTTTTCAAAATGACGGACAAAAGACTCACATGGGGTATTGCAACAATAATTGGAATTCTTTTGTTTACGACAATATCAATAAATCCCAAGGCAAAAATTTTGCTTAATATAATTTCAATACCTGCAGGCTTCGGAGCACTTTTTATGGGCAGGATGAAACTGTTGCAGAGGTTGAGGAAAGAAAAAATACTGTAATGGGAGGCAAAATGAAGATAGTACTTGCATACTCGGGAGGTCTTGATACATCGGTTGCCATTAAATGGCTAAAGGACAACTACAACGCTGAAATAATATGTTACACATCAAATATAGGACAGTCAGATGACCCGGAAAAACTCAGAGCAAGAGCGATGCGCACCGGTGCATCCGGTTTTTATTTTGAAGACCTGCGTGGCAGGTTTGTCAACCAGTATATTTTACCATCCTTGAAAGCAGGTGCAGTATACCAGGATAAATACCCTCTTGCAACAGCACTCTCCAGACCTTTAATTGCCGAAGGTATGGTAAAAGTGGCAAAAAAAGAAAAAGCGCAGGCAATTGCCCATGGATGCACAGGAAAAGGCAATGACCAGGTAAGATTTGAACTGACAATCAAATACCTGGCTCCCGAATTGAAGGTTATAGCGCCGGTCAGAGAATGGGAATTCAAGTCAAGAGAAGAAGAGATTGAATATACAAGAAAACACAATATACCTGTCACTGTCACAAAGGCAAAACCTTACAGCATAGACTGGAACCTGTGGGGAATTTCTGTTGAGTGTGGCAGACTTGAAAATCCATGGAATGAACCAACCGAAGATGCCTATCAGATAACAGTTTCTCCTGATAGGGCTCCCTCAAAATCAGAAAACCTCACAATCGGTTTTAAGAAAGGTATCCCTGTTTCCCTGAACGGAAAATCTATGGATGTCATTACAATCATTGAAAACCTCACAAAGGTCGGTGGAAGGCACGGTGTTGGCAGGATAGATATGATTGAAGACCGGCTGGTGGGCATAAAATCCAGAGAGATATATGAAGCGCCTGCAGCGGTTATTTTACATACAGCCCATAGCGAACTGGAAAAACTTGTATTTTCAAGAGACCTTTATGAGTTTAAAAAAACTCTCTCCCAAAGGTATTCTCAACTTGTATACTTCGGACAGTGGTTCTCACATATAAAAGACTGCATGGATGCATTCGTGGAAACAAGCCAGAAATTTGTAACAGGTGAAGTGAAAGTAAAACTGTACAGAGGGAACTGTATCGTTATCGGAAGAAGATCCCCCTGCTCCCTTTACAGCGAGGGACTTGCAACCTATACAAGAAAGGATATGTTTGACCACCGCGCGGCAGGTGGCTTTATGGAAATCTTTGGATTACCTTCAAAACTTGAAGGAGAGAGAGAAAAATGTTACTAAATACACGGAAAGATGTACAAAATTTTTTGAAGGTAATAGATTTTAACCATCCTGAGTGGATACCTGGAACCATCAGTTTATTACCCGCCACCTGGTTGAAGTATGGAGAGAGGCTTGAAAAAATTGTTCTGTCGCACCCTGCAATCTTCCCTGCCTATAAACCAGGAGATTTCAAAAAGATTAACATCCCTATTAGTTATAAAAAGGGGACATTACTTGACGTATGGGGGATTTTATGGAAAAACCTTGAGGAGGGTATGGAAAGTGCACCTGTTGAAGAGTCTGCACCTCTGAGAAACTGGGAGGACCTTAAAAACTATAAAGTCCCGGACCCCCTGAAATATGATCGTTTTGGCGTAAAGATTGACTGGAAAAAAGCAAAAGAAAATGTAGAAGCAACAAAAAGAAATGGCGGATTACCGGTAGGTTATCTTTACCATGGTGCGATGTATATGCAGTTGTACTATCTGAGAGGATTTACAAATTTTATGATGGATGTGGCAACAAAGGACCCACGGCTTGATAAACTTATAGAAATAGTTCTTCACTATAACCTGAAACAAATAGAAAAATGGATTGAAACAGGTGTCAGAATGATAGTATTTGGAGATGACCTCGGACTGCAGAAGTCTCTGCCCATAAGTCCACAGGCATGGAGGCATTATATAAAACCCTGTTTTTCTAGTATGTTTGGTCTCTGCAGGAAAAACAATGTTTACGTGTATTTACATACCGACGGTTACATCCTGGACATAATACCTGATCTGATTGGGTGTGGGGCGAACATTATAAACCCGCAGATAAGACCAAACACCCTTGCCGGATTAAAGGAATATTGTAGGGGCAAAATTGCGATTAATCTTGACCTTGACAGGCAATTATTCCCATTTGCCTCTAAATCTCAGATTGAAGACCACATAAAAGAAGCAGTAGAGACACTCTATATCCCTGAAGGCGGATTGATGCTTACGGCTGAATGTGCAGCGGATGTTCCGCTGGAAACAATAAACAATATATGTTCAACCTTTGAAAGTCTTAATGTCCGCGCCATATAAAGCCAACCCTTTCAGTAAGACCTTCCGGTTCCTTCCTGAGAAGAACAGGATTTTCAAGCTTAACCGCGTTAACAAGTTCCTTGCCATCCAGAAACCTCCTTATCTCTTCTATGCAAAACCCTCTCATATCCTGCAGGCCTGCGTTAACAATTCCGGCAATGTGTGTGGCGCCAGCACTATATTTTTCAATCCCCTCAACCGGCTGCCTGATGGCGGCGGTTCCGGGTTGGTAACGTCAAGACAGGCAAAAATCCTTTCCTCTTTCAGTTCCTCCACCAGTGCCGATTGGTCTATCTCTCCTGCTAAATCACCAATTCTTTCTTCTTCCGACTTTGTCTTAACACCTACACCTTTTTCTTCATCGCTTAACAACTTTATGATGTCATCTATCTGCTTTTTAATAGTCAGGATATTTATCCGGCCCAAAGCCTTTTTCAATAGACTTATCACAATCAGAAGATACCTTTTTCAAGGATTCAAGAATCTTTTGCCTGCCCATTATATTTCCTTCCTGCTGAGTATATTAACAACCTCCCGGGCAAATTTTTCTGCTGCCTGCGGATCCCTGCCTGTAACAATATTACTGTCAACAACAACATCCCTGTTCTGATAACGAGCTCCTGCCTTTCTCAATTCAGCAATTGCTTCTTTATCAGGGAAGACAGTTGCTGTCCTGTCTTTCAAAATACCAGCTTTTGCAAGCACAACGGGAGAGATGCATATTGCAGCAACCACCCCGCCTTTTGAATGAACGACCGATAGTCCCATATGTAAAAGTTTGTTGTTCCATAAATAATCCCTTGAGCCAGGACCACCCACAATGACAACGGCATCAAACTCTGCAAAGTCTATTTTTGAAATCTCTGCATCCGGTCTGACTCTTGCTCCGAGTTTACCGACCGCCTCGTCAAGAGAGTCGCTGACAATGATAACATTCAGCCCGCTATCAGAAAAGACTTTTTGAGGAACGGCCAATTCCTCATCACGAAAACCCTTTTGTGCTATCACCATTAAGACCTGTTTATTCTGACCGGCTTTTTCTTTGCTCACAGAAAAACACCCCCTTTTCATTTTTAATTCTTATTTCTATTGTATACCACTTTTTATCCTTTAAACAAATTCCCGTAAAAAATTTTAAACTTCTTGCCTTCTTTGATATCCGTATTTCACTTTGTGAATCCATCTGGTAAAATAAGATATCGGAATTTTATAAAAACCTGGTGTCAAAAATGCAGAGATATATTACCGATGGAATGCTGGGCAGTATGGCAAAATGGCTAAGATTGATGGGTTTTGATACTCTGTATTTTAATACACACAACAAGGAAGAGATGTTACGTCTTGCCAGAAAAGAAGACAGGACTGTATTAACAAGAGACCGGAAATTATTTGAGAGCAACCAGGATATAGCAGTTTTTATTGAGGGTGAAGGTACTTTGAATCAGTTGAAAGAGGCAAAAAAGAAATTATCTTTTAATGTTAACCCTGCGCTCTTCTTCACAAGATGCTCCCTGTGCAACGTGCTGCTTGAAAAAAGAGAAAAAATGGATATAAAGGGTCTTGTCCCGGATTATGTATTTGCGCACAAAGACAGATTCAGTCAGTGTCCAAGATGCAAGAGAATATACTGGGAGGGCGACCACTGTAAAGAAATAAGAGAAGTGTTCAAGACGCTGGCTGATAGTTAGGTAAGTATATTATCCATAGACTGCATTCACTATTGTAAATCTTTCGTGCCTGGTCATGGTTCCTTTAAATCTACCGCCAGAGGGATTTTTCCTGTATGACAGACAATATTTTGATTTTTTGCATGCAGGCAGTTAAGATATTATTATGCAAGAAAGGTTAGATTTGCTTTCTATCAACATTTAAGGGAGGGGATTGCTATGAAAAAAATACTTCTGGTCTTTCTCTGGATTACCGGGATAATGAACTGTATATCTGCCAATTGTGAAACAGAGGGATATACCTGGCTGTATCCGGGTCCGGACGGTTTCAGAGGAATAAACTGGGGTCAAAAAATATCAGAAACAGCAAATCTCAAAAGCATAGGAACTCTTGATTTTTCAAAATACAAGGATGTATTTGACAACATAGGTGACCACCCTGCTTTTTACTATTTAAAGGAATGGTCAGGAAAAGGCTACATAAAAGAAAAAGATGTTCTTAAAATCGGCTATGCAGATGTCAGTGAAATCATCTATCTTTTTCTTGAAGACAGATTTTATGGCGTCGTGATAGAATCTCTCGGCAGTACCAATAGAAATGAACTGGAAAAAGCCGTAAATGCATGGATAGGCAATCCTACCGCAAGGTTAAATATCGGAAACCACTATGTCGTCATATGGGAAGGGTACAGAGCCAGAGTTGTTCTTGATTTTATCAGAACTGTGCTGGCAAGCAAACGGGACATAAAACTGTACATTATCTCCAAGGATATGGAGGCACATTTTATCGGTTTTTAAATGCAATACTGCTTTAATTTAAATCTTTTGAAAACACCTGTAGGGAAGAACCAACCAGGGTAGTGAGAATCTTTCCGAATAGAAAAAGCTGTTTAAGGCTGGTAACTACCATTCTCCAGGAGACTCATAAAGACTGGATTACTGACCATAAATACTTAAATATATCAAAGAGCAGAGAAACAGATGCTTCCAGTGCGCAGGTGGATTTCCTCTATAACCATTTACCATTGCTCTTTGAATTTGCCCTGCTAAAATGTTAAGATA
>DYKC01000032.1 GCA_020722825.1 Vermiphilus sp. | reverse complement strand
AGAGAAGTGCCGAAGTGGGGAGTCGAACCCCAACGGTGTTGCCACCACCAGGTCCTGAACCTGGCGCGTCTGCCTATTCCGCCACTTCGGCTATTTTAACACCTATACTGAACTCTCCGCAAAGATTAAATGCCTTCAAATCATTGAGAGAAAGATGCTATCAAAACCGAGTTTCAGGTTTATATTATACCGCACCTCTCTTTTCAATTCCAGTATTTTTTCCACAATATCAAGGAACCTTTCTGCATTTTCAGGTGTAATTTCTTTCTCATCTTTTTTATTTGCAATAGGTTCTGCGGGCAACCCTGCCTTTCTAAAATAGGCATTGCGGTAAAACAATATGATTTTATCTAGCCAGTCCTCAACATCTTCTCTATCTTTGTCCTTTAAAAAAGTATCTACCTGTTTAAAAAAATCATAAAACTTCCTGTTTTTTGCCAGTGTAAACATCTCTAAAAATTCATCTTCTATTTCAACGGTTTTTTCTGTCATTTCAGGGAGTTTGTAATTAAGTCGTATTTTCTGACATCTTGAAAGTATTGTTGGAATAAAAAAGTTTATGCTGGTACTCTGTATCACCAAGATTCCATAGGTAGGCGGCTCTTCAAGAATCTTTAATAAAGCGTTTGCCGATTCTTCTTTCATATATTCTATTTCAAAAATGTAGACCTTTTTTCCTCCCAGATATGGGGTAAGATAAATGTCCTTTTTTACCCACCTTACGTCGTCTATGGATAAGATGCTCTTGGAGGGTATAATCCATTTCGTGTCCGGATAGAGGTTCTTTTTTATCTGTTCGCAGACCGGACATTTGCCACAGGGCGGAGAGTTTTTGCAGTTGAGCAGCATTGAAAGGAAAACTGCGATTTCATTTCTCTGTTTTTTATCGCCGCCGTATATTATATATGCGCTGGCAATTTTATCTTTTTTTTGTGCTTTTAAGAGAAAATCCCGCGCTGTCTTTAAGTCCATTCAAAAATTTCCCCCACTCTTTTACAATCTCTTTGTGTGTTTGTTCCTGCGTTTTCCTTTTAATAATATGTACTCTTGTCCGGTTCTTTCTTGCGATTGCAAGATACCCTTTCCTTACCCTTTTTTGAAACTCAATTGATTCTTCTTCTATTCTGTCCCTCTTTTTTTTCTCTATAATGGGCAGAAGATTTTCAGCAGGAGCATCTATCAGAAATGTTATATTAGGCATCAGGGAGCCGATAAAAGTCCGATGGATGGACTCTATGAATTTTATTGGTAATTTCCTGCCATAACCCTGATAGGCTGTGGTTGAATCAACATATCTGTCCAGTATTATCGTCGTTCCCTTTTCTACCGCAGGCCGTATCATCTCTTCAACCAGTTGTAAGCGGCTGGCAAGATATAAGAACAATTCACTGAACGGACAGATGCTGTTTCTACTGTCAAGAAGTATGTCTCGTATTTTTTCGCCTGCATAGGTTCCTCCCGGTTCATTCAGCAGAAGAATGTCCAACCCACTTTCTTTCAGATATTCAAAAAACAAATTTGCCTGTGTTGTTTTCCCACAGCCGTCAATGCCTTCAAAACTTATAATCAATCCTTTTTTTTTCACTGATTGCCCTTTCAGGATAGTGGTCAGTCAATGAATTTTACGTATATACTTCCTATGGGTTCTTTGTCTTTTTTAATGATAATTTCAAACTTATCTTTTTCGCCTTCAATAGACCAGTGTTTCATTACCCTGTCATAGGTTATCCAGTATCCAATATCCTGTCCATCATTGAAACGTGTATTGCCTACAAACCCTTTGAAGTCGGCTTTTATATTGGCAATTCCTTCTTCCTGAGGATATTTAACCTCTTTTATTTTAAACCTGCCTCCTTTTTTTATTTCTATCTCATCTTCCGGCGCAACTTCAAAAGTACTATTTCCAAATTGGATAAAAACCAAGAAATCTGACTGTGCGGTTTCAACCGCCGGAGTTTTCGGAAAGATTTCTTCTGTAGGTTTGCCTGGTTTAATTACCTCGGTTTCCATAATGGACAGTGGGGTTTTTACAAAGAAACTAAGGTAGAGATAGTACCCGGCAAAAAGAGAATATACAACTGAAAGCAACAAGGAAAAAACAAGTTTTCTTCTGTTAATCATTATAACAATTGCCGATAAAATGAACATAAGCAGCGCAAGACCTACAACTACAACTGATAAAATTTTATCAACAGAAATCATCTTGTTCCTCCTCTAACGCTTCACTCTCCCCAAAAGCGTTATATAGAAACTTACCTTATCCCAGGATATCCTATATATCTAATATCTTCTTCTCCTTTGCACTTTCACGGAAGGGGTTATGATTTACCACCCACCTCGTTATATATGGATATCCTGTTTTTCCCGTTCTTCTTGGAAAAAAACAGTGCATTATCGGCTTTACTTATAATCTCCTGTGCGGTCTGGCCATGTTCAGGAAAACTGGCGATGCCTATACTTAGAGTTAGATGTACTGGTTCTTCAATACTGTTTTTCAAGGAGACATATTGAGATACGCTTTTCTTTATTCTTTCTGCCAGGGGAACTGCTTCAACACTTGAAGTAAAAGGTAATAAATAGGCGAATTCGTCCCCGCCAAACCTGCATACCACATCACTTTCTCTGATATTACTGTTTATCACAGATGCAATCTCTGAAAGTATTATATCCCCTTTCGGGTGCTCGTATGTGTCCACATAGTTTTTGAAACTGTCAATGTCGGAAATCATAATTGAAACAGGAAACCCTATCCTTTTTGCTTTTAGGAATTCCTCTTTAGCCCTTTTATTAAAATATCTCCTGTTGTAGAGGTGTGTGAGAGGGTCAGTTATGGAAGCCTTGTTTATCTCGTCAAGGAGTATGGAGTTTTCAATCTGTATGTCAAGTTCCCGGATGAATATGTTTATAATGTTTTTCATATCATCACACATCCTTGTGAAATCTCTTTTATGTATTTCGGGAACCCCTACTATTGCCACTGCTTTTATCTTGTTGTCGCTCGCAACAGGTACGGTTACGATAGTCCTGTATTTTGAAAAATCGTATTTTAAAAGCATCTCTTGTATTTTTTTGTTAATGTCCAGTGGGATGTCTGAGGGGAAAAATGTAAGCATGCGGTGTTTCTTCTCGGCATACACAACGGTATTGTTTTCCGGCATATTGTTTATGGTGATGGTTAACACCTCTCCCGATGCATATTCTTTCAGCCTTTTGTCAATAATCAGCATAATGCCGGTTGTACCGTGACAGAAGCTCATAAGACATTCAAGACTCTGTTTTAACAAATCATCTATCTTAACCTTTGTGCTGAGTTTCATAAAGACGTTATTCAGTTGTTCTACGGTACGTTTCTGGTTTAAAAGTTGAATATAATAGAAACCAAGAATCCGGAAGGTGGTAAAAAGAAAAAAATAGGTGATTAGAAGGAAAGGCAGTACTATTCTGAAGGTTTGTTTTATCGGAGTGATGGGTTCTAACCATGCAATTGAGAAAAACATCCCGATTGTCACTACTATGAAAGTAGAAATTTCAGTTATTAAAAGTAATCTCTTTCCTTTTTTCATCATAATATGTTAAGATTTTTTTTAAAAGAATGCAAGTGTAAAATATAATTGTCATATCCGGCAGGATGGGGTAAAATAAAGACTGAAATCATAAACTCCTCACAATGAAAGTGTAGAGGCGAAGAAATATACAATAGATATATAGGAACTTCGTTCCTGATATAGATAGGATATCTTGGGAGAAGGTAGAGGTAAAAAGGGATATACAGACAGACTCTCCCGTTATAAAAGCAGCAAAAGCGAAGATGAATGCATGGAGAGGAGTTCTGGACAACTTTAAAAAGGAAGGTTTCATAGGGGAAACAAACGACTTTGAGATTGTTGTAAAAAATCTTCCCTCAGATAGTTCAACAGCAAGAGATGTGAAAAAAATAGTTAATGACGAGAACAGGGAAAGAAAGATAATGATGGATGACCTCCTTAAGATAGACAATGTGTCACCCGGCCAGGTAGCAAAGTTTAAAAAAATCTTTGCCGATGTTATGCAAAAATATTCTCCGGAAGGCACCTGGGTTCAGTCCGAAACAGGGGAATGGAGCAGGAAATAATGCGAAAAGTTCTTCTAACAGGTTGTGAAGCGTCAGGAGAGGGAGCAATCAGTGCAGGATGTACTTTTTATGCAGGGTATCCAATAACGCCGCAAAACAGGTTTACTGAATATATGAGTGACAGGATGCCCGAGTCCAAAGGGGTTTTTATACAGGCAGAAAGTGAGATAGCAGCCATAAATATGGTTTTCGGTGCATCGTTAACAGGAGCACGAGCAATGACATCTTCCTCATCACCAGGGATATCTTTGAAACAGGAAGGTATCTCTTATCTTGCCGGTTGTGAACTCCCTGCAGTAATAGTGAATATGAACAGGGGTGGTCCGGGTCTGGGAGATGTAACACCGAGCCAGTCTGACTATTTTCAGTCAACGAGGGGTGGTGGACATGGTGATTATAGAACTATAGTTCTGGCTCCGTGGAGTGTACAGGAGATATATGACCTGACATATCTCGCCTTTGACCTTGCCGACAGGTATAGAACCCCTGTGCTTGTTCTTGCAGATGGTATGCTGGCGCAGATGATGGAACCTGTGGAACTTCTCAAGACAAAAAAAAGACTTCCCAAAAAAAATTGGACCCTTACAGGATGTAAAGGAAGAAAACCAAGGTCAATAAAATCTCTTTTTTTGTCTCCTGGTGTTCTTGAAACTCATAACTGGAAACTTGCAAGGAAGTATCAGAGGATTATGGAGAAGGAACAGATTTATAACACCTATATGTGTACGGATATGGACATCCTTATAGTCAGTTTTGGTACAGCAGCAAGAATAAGTTCTGAGGCGGTCAGTATGGCAAGAGAGCAGGGTATCCGCGCAGGTCTTTTCAGGCCTGTAACCCTATGGCCATATCCTTCAGGGGTGTTGAACAAGATATCTGAAAAGGCTAAAAAGATACTCGTTGTTGAAATGAACTGTGGACAGATGCTGGATGATGTGAAAATTGCGGTGAGAAACGACTCAAGAATTTTCTTCTACGGGAGACCTGGTGGAGGGGTCCCGACACCTGAAGAGATTCTCAAGGAGATTAAAAGAATATGAATGTTCTGTATAAAAAACCTGAGAGTTTAACAAAAGAAATCACTATTTACTGTCCGGGTTGCGGACACGGTATTATCCACAGGCTTATAGCGGAGGTTGTTGATGAACTTGGTATTCGTGAGAAAACAATTGGTATCGCACCTGTTGGTTGCGCAGTTCTTGCATATAATTATTTTAACTTTGACGTTACTGAGGCGGCACATGGCAGACCCCCTGCCGTTGCTACAGGAATAAAACGCTGTCTGCCTGACAGGATTGTTTTCGCATACCAGGGAGACGGTGATTTAGCCGCTATAGGAACCGCTGAGATTGTACATGCTGCTGCAAGAGGCGAGAACATTTCGGTTATATTTGTTAACAACGGTATTTACGGAATGACTAAAGGGCAGATGGCTCCCACCACACTGCCGGGTGAGAAGACAACAACCACGACAAAAGGCAGAGATACGTCCTACCACGGATTTCCAATCAGGGTCTGTGAGTTGCTTGCGACTCTTGATGGTAGTGCCTATCTTGAAAGAACCGAGTTGGGCAGTATTCAAGGTATAATTGGAACAAAACGGGCAATAAAAAAGGCATTTAACTGCCAGATTGAAAAGAGGGGTTTTTCACTGGTGGAGGTTCTTTCAGCCTGTCCGACAAACTGGAAGAAGACCCCTGCTGAGGCAATGGCATGGATACGAACTGTGATGGCGAATTATTTTCCTGTGGGTGTATACAAAGATATTAAGGAGCAGGTATGATATTCCTGCCGATTTCCATTTTACTGCTGTTTATCTTTATTTTGCTTCTGCCTTTCTTTTTTCTTATTGTTCAGATTGAAATAATACGTGTAGCCCTCAGTAAAATCGGACTTTCACCACAGATGGCACTCCTGGTATTTTTTCTCTCTCTTCTGGGCAGTTCGATTAACATCCCTATATATACCCGCGAAACCACCCTGATTCCTCCACAGAGGGTTCTTCCGTTTTTCCATTTTAACCCTTTTGGTGTGCCCATTGATATGACAAAGCAGATATTCGCTATAAACCTTGGAGGATGCATAATCCCTTTACTTCTGTGTGCATATCTTCTGCCGAAGGCACCGTCGCTCCCAACTCTATTTGCAACTACGATAGCCGTTGTGGTGTGTTACAGAATATCCAGGGTAATGCCAGGAATCGGCATTGTAATACCTGCTTTACTGCCGCCTCTCATATCGGTTGCACTTGCGTTTATTTTTTCCCCGCACAACAAGATACCTGTAGCATATATCTCTGGAGTAATGGGTGTTCTTATCGGTGCGGATATTTTAAACCTTCCAAATCTCGGTAGATACCCGGGTATGATGAGTATAGGTGGGGCGGGTGTTTTTGATGGAATTTTTCTGGTTGGGATAATATCTGCCTTCCTGGCATGAGAGTTTGAAAAAATGATTATAGCCTGTAATTTTCCCGGCGGTAAAAAAGTAGCCTCCAATTTTGCAAAGAATTTCATAGGCACCCTGGGCCCTGCCGTAAGCAAAGATAGGGGATACCCGCTGGTCCTGCAGACAGCAAAAAAGTTGTGATATGACATTTTGAAGGCCTTTTATATTTATCTCAACCGGAAATGAAATATGGTAGACTATAAAAAATCGATAAAAAACTGGCCTGAGGATGAAAAACCGCGTGAGAGGCTTTTGAAATACGGTGAACATACCCTTACGGATACAGAATTACTTGCCATACTTCTCAGGACAGGGGTGAAGGGTGCAAGTGCAGTTGATCTGGCAAGAAAGATAATGCAGAAATTCGGGTCTTTCCGCAATATGAGCCATACCAGTATAAACAAATGGAAAGACATTAAAGGGCTTGGTAGTGCTAAACTTTGCCAGATAAAGGCGGCGATTGAGATAGGCAGGAGGTTCAGGGAAAAAGAGATGCTTGAGAGAAAACCCAAAGTATCAAAACCTGAGGATGTGATAGATTATATAATGCCGAGGATGCGCGACCTCAGGTATGAACTTTTCATTATACTGCATTTAGATTCAAAAAACAGGATTTTTGATAGGTCCGAGTTAGAACAGGGCACGGTTAACCAGGCAAATCCTATTGTACGGGTGATATTTCAAAAGGCGATGGAAAACTTTGCCGCTTCAATTATCTGTGCCCACAACCACCCTTCCGGGGACCCGGAGCCCAGCACTGAGGATAAGGAGTTCACAAAGACGCTGGTTAAGGCAGGTGAGATGTTGAACGTAAAGGTTCTTGACCATATAATAATAGGAGATAATCGGTACTACAGTTTTGCAGACCACAACCTTATAGATTAATAGTGTTTGCTGAATATTTACATATTTATAAAATTGGTTTGCATTTCCACCTTTACCAAAGGGGGATTTTTGAATGAAAAAGATACTGCTGACCGGATGCTGCGGATTTATCGCCAGCAGGGTTGGAGAAAAGATGCTTAAGGAAGAGGGATGTGAGGTTCTTGGTATTGATGAACTTAACGACTATTATGATGTCCGGTTGAAAGAGTGGCGCCTTGCACAACTGAAAGGGTATAAAAATTTTACCTTCATCAAGAAAGATATTGCTCTTCCGGAGATGTCCGGGATTGTCAAAGATTTTGCTCCCGATGCAATAATCAACCTTGCGGCAAGGGCAGGTGTGCGGGCAAGCATAGCAGACCCTTTTGTATACTTCAGGGCAAACCTCACCGGGACCCTGAACCTCCTTGAAGCTGCTAAAAACATCGGCGTCAAAAAATTCATCCTGTCGTCAACCTCCTCTGTCTATGCAGGTGAAGAAATGCCTTTCAACGAGACCCTTGCGGTCAACAGACCCATTTCTCCTTATGCGGCCTCAAAAAAGTCGGCAGAAGCAGTATGTTACACCTACCACTATCTGTATGACATTAACATCACTGTTTTTCGCTATTTTACCGTATACGGACCTGCGGGAAGGCCTGATATGAGTATCTTCAAGTTCATAAAACTGATAGACCGGCAGGAACCCATAACGGTGTACGGTGACGGAACGCAGAAAAGAGATTTTACCTATGTTGAGGACGTTGCTGAGGGGACAGTAAGGGGGCTGGATATTGAAGGATTCAATACGATAAATCTCGGTAGCAACCATCCCTATTCCCTGAATGAACTGATATCTTACATTGAGAAAGAACTCGGCAAAAAAGCAGTGAGGGAATTTAAACCATTTCAAAAAACAGACATTTATGCAACCTGGGCGGATATCAGCAATGCGGAAAATCTTTTGCACTGGCGTCCGCAAACCACACTTGAACAGGGAATAAAAAAAACGGTTGAATGGTACAAAGAAAACAGGGACTGGGTAAAGAACATCGCACTGGTTGATTAGTATCAGTAGGATTTATCCCACAAATATAGCGGTGCAATTCATTGCACCGTTTTTTCGGAGAACAATGAATATACTGGTGACCGGCGGCTGTGGGTTTATCGGCAGCCATCTTACGGACAGACTTCTGGAGAGGGGGCACAGGGTATCTGTGATTGACAACCTTTCCACAGGCAACATTGCCAACCTTAATAAAAAGGCAGTACTTTACAAGATTGACATACGCGATGACGAAAACGTTGGGCAGGTATTTGATAAGGAACAGCCAGAGGTTGTCTTCCATCTTGCCGCCCAGATAAACGTCAGAAAATCCGAAGAAGACCCTTATCTTGATACCGATATAAACATCAACGGTTCCCTGAAGATTATAAAAAACTTTCTCAGGGTAGAGAGAAGGAAGAAATTTGTCTTTGCGTCAACAGGCGGTGCTATCTATGGAGATACTGATATACTGCCAACCCCGGAAACCGTGGAACCTTTTCCCCTGTGTCCTTATGGCATTTCAAAACTTGCAGTGGAAAAATATCTCTTTTACTTCTCCATGTTTTACAACCTGAAATTTGTTGTACTCAGATACGGTAATGTTTATGGACCAAGACAGAATGCTCAGGCAGAAGCAGGAGTGATATCAATATTTTCTAACAACATACTTGATAAAAAAACGCCTGTTATCTTTGGAGATGGTGAGCAGACCAGAGACTTTGTCTACATTGATGATATTGTCAATGCTAACATAACAGTAATGGATAACGATGTAAATGGTATTTTCAATGTAGGCACCGGTAAAGAAACCAGCGTTAACCAGGTCTTTGATTATCTGAAAAAGGCATCAGGCCTCAATCTGAACAAGAGACATGCTGAGCCGCGAAAAGGAGAGATAAAGAGAAGTTGCATATCCCCTGCCAAATTAATCCGTTTGACCGGATGGCATCCTTCCGTTGAGATAAAAGAAGGAATCAGCAAAACATTCACCTGGTTTAAGGGGTCTTATTGACTATTTGAAGTTCCAGATTTGATAAGTCCTGAGTGAACCACGTTCTTCCTCCCCCTTGAGAGGGAGGATTGAGGTTGGGGTGATGGAAACGCTGCGAGTTCACCATCCCCCGTCTTGCCCTGCGTGCTTCGGTCAACCGGCTCACTGACTACGCAATGCTCTTGGCTCCTTGTTTAGTTCCAAGACACCTCTGGCAAATGGTCAACATTACTCTGATACGACCCTAAGAACCATCAATAAGAAGAGGTGTCCCACTCAGGACCGCTGGTAAACACGTTGTAGTGTCCGTATGCGAGGTTCAACACCTTCTGTCCATGATTGAGATTGTGCCAGTAACATTTGACTATGGGGACATGTCCTCCATATCCTTGAGAGGTTGATTCCCACAGTCTCGCCTCTTTCCATGAAACGAAAGCATCACCGTTTGTATTTGCCTGGTTTCTCTGGTCAAGACTCTTAGTGTCCATAAACCACTGACATTCGTTAGGGTTGAATTCGTAGAGGTAACTGTTGGCAGTGATTTCAGGATTCCGCTGGTTAAACCCATCAAGTCCTCCTGGGAACTCTGGAGAACCCGGGATATTTCCCGGCGGTATGTCGATTGCTTCAGAATAAGAGTCATTGCCGTGTCCTGTTTTCCCCCTGTTCATATCGGTCAGACATATAAAGATTTTAGAAGTATCTAAATACGTCGGATACAGAACAGAGAGCCATGGCGGATATTCGTCATAATCCTGATAGTACATCTCAATTGCGAGGCTGAACTGGTGCAGGTTGTTTATACAGTTTGCCTGTCTGCCTTTTTCTCTTGCGGTTGAGAGAGCCGGTAACAACTGACCTGCAAGCATAGAGATAATGG
>DYKC01000179.1 GCA_020722825.1 Vermiphilus sp. | reverse complement strand
ACTGCCTTTTCTGCTTTCATCTGCTTTTCATCTGTTTCTTGACACTACCTGAATTCTTGCTGCTATGCCCTGAAATCTTCAGGAACCTTATTTCATCTTTTCTCTATCAGCACGGAAACCATACAGGCACAGGTTTCACCCCGGCCTATTTCCCCGAGCCCTTCAAAGGTTTTTGCCTTCAGCCCTATTCTTTCTGTGTCAACTCTGAGCATCCCTGATAGACTCTTTTTTATTGTTTCGTAAAAAGGTAGCAGTTTCGGTTTTTCGCAGATTATCACAATATCAACATTCTCTATGGAACAATTTTCATCTTTAAGTATCTGCAATGCCCTGCCCAGAATCTTGCTGCTTTCAATCTCCTTTATACCCTCGTCGGTATCCGGGAAAAAGAAACCTATGTCGGGTTTTCCCATCGCTCCCAGCAGTGCATCGGCTAAAGAGTGGAGAAGAACGTCTCCATCGCTGTGTCCCAGAAGACCTTTCTCAAAAGGTATGTGTACACCGCCCAGAAAAAACTTTCTGTTTTCCACAAACCTGTGGATATCAAAACCCAGTCCTGTCCTCATTTATTTTATTATAAACCAAACTCTTGCAAAAAAGCAACTCTCAGAAATTCTGGCAACTCTCTTAAACCTTGACTTTTTTATCAACATCTGCCTGAGAGGGAGAGAGTTCGGGAATTCTTTTAACCGTCCATGTTTCCGTGTGCTCGGCAGAAGAGCCCGGTTCAAGGGGCTTAAGTGTCCCAACAGTTTCCAGTTCAAGCATCTCAGAGTTTGTATATACCTCCACGTTACAGTTAAAATCAGGATACTCACCTTTTTTCTGAGTGAACTGTTTTACAAACAAAAGACCGTTAACCCAGTATGCGGTCCAAGTCGGGAATGCCATTGTTCCTATCTTTACCGGTTTTTTGCTCTTGATGTCCTGTTTCAGAAATATAAAATCCTTTTCCATAACAAATCGACTGTCAGAAAGGTCGGTGTAGGGCCATAAAGTCAGGTGCCTGTCGGGCAACAGTCCATCACCACCTGCTTTAACCGGTATGATTGCAAAACCTCCTGGTTTCATCACGCTCAGTGCCCAGCAGGCAAGGGTGATGGGCCACCTTCCTGTGTTTTTTATCCGATGTACAACCTCAACGGTTGATTCTCCTGCAGGGAAGATCTCAATCTCTTTCTGTATGTTGTTCTGTATTTCTGGATTACCATAAATCTTTACCCGCCCGTTTTTTTCTGTAATCCTTACTGGAATATCGTCCATTGAATAGGAACGGGGCATACCTTCGGGCGAAGACCACAGCCTGTGTCCACCGTAGATATGCCAGAAACCTTCAGGGGTATTTATCCCTGCATCAGGCAGAACCGCAAACAGGTTTTCTTTCGGCCTGTCCTTCAAGGTCAGACTCATCACTCTGGGACCTATGTTCCGGGCAACACCGAATACCAGATTCCCCATCACGAACTCTCTTGTATTTATATCTGCCATTTTTCCTCCTTCTCAATGCACAGTCTATATTCCCAGTTTATCACGACTATTTTAAAATCTCCTTTTTGG
>DYKC01000178.1 GCA_020722825.1 Vermiphilus sp. | reverse complement strand
TCCTGTGTATTTTAGCCGGTTGCATTTCTTTTCTTGAGTTTTGTCCACTCATCTTTTAAGGTTACCGTTCTGTTAAAAACAATCTTTTCTTCAGTGGTGTCAGGGTCAACGCAGAAATAACCAAGCCGCTCGAACTGGTAAACGGTTCCCGGTTTTGCTCGGATAAGAGAAGGTTCCACGGGACATCCTACCAAAATCTCAAGTGAGTTAGGGTTAAGGTTTTCTTTGAAGTCTCCACCATCAGGAATGTCCATAGGGTTTTCTTTCGTGAAAAGATAGTTGTACAGTCTTACCTCTACAGGTATGGAGTGAGGTGCAGAGACCCAGTGTATGGTTGATTTAACCTTTCTTCCGTCAGGAGCATTTCCCCCCCTGGTAGCAGGATCATAGGTGCAGTGTATTTCTGTGATTTTGCCATCAGCATCTTTTTTTACATCCGTGCACCTTACAAAGTATGCGTAACGCAGACGTACCTCCCTGCCGGGAGCCAACCGATAGAACTTTTTCAGCGGCTCCTCCATAAAGTCATCCTTTTCAATGTAGAGGTATTTAGAGAAAGGAATTTTTCTTGTGCCAGCCGTTGGGTCTTCAGGATTATTTATGGCATCAAGTTCTTCTGTCCTATCTTCAGGATAATTATCTATTATAACTTTGAGCGGTCTTAAAACTCCCATAACCCTTGGGGCTTTTCTGTTAAGGTCTTCCCTGACAAAATGTTCCAGAAGTTCTATGTTAACTGTACTCTCTGTTTTTGCCACACCTATCCGTGAGCAGAAATTACGTATTGATTCGGGTGTGTAACCCCTGCGTCTCATACCTGCTATGGTTGGCATCCTGGGGTCATCCCATCCACTTACATATCTTCCTTCAACCAGTTCAATGAGTTTTCGTTTACTCATAACCGTGTAGGTAAGATTCAGGCGTGCAAATTCTATCTGGCGGGGATGGTGTATTCCCAGTTGCTCTATGAACCAGTTATAGAGCGGGCGGTGGTTCTCAAACTCCAGCGTGCATATGGAATGAGTTATACCTTCAATGGCATCTGACTGTCCATGTGCCCAGTCATAGGTAGGATAGATACACCATTTGTTTCCCGTACGGTGGTGTGGTCTATGCAGGATACGGTACATTACGGGATCGCGCATATTCAGATTAGGAGATGACATGTCTATCTTTGCCCTTAACACCTTTGCGCCGTCTGGATATTTACCTTCCCTCATCTCTCTGAACAGTCTCAAGTTTTCCTCTACTGTACGGTTTCTATAGGGACTTTCTTTTCCAGGGCTGGTAAGCGTACCTCTGTATTGGCGTATCTGTTCTGCTGTAAGGTCACATACAAATGCTTTTCCCTTTTTTATCAGACTAACTGCAAATTCATAGAGGTGTTCAAAGTAATCTGATGCATAGTATTCCCTTTTTCCCCAGTCAAATCCCAACCAACGTACATCTTTTTTTATAGAGTTTACGTATTCTTCTGCCTCTTTTTCGGGGTTGGTATCGTCAAAGCGCAGGTTGCATTTACCTCCGAATTCCTCTGCAAGACCGAAACTGATACATATTGC
>DYKC01000031.1 GCA_020722825.1 Vermiphilus sp. | reverse complement strand
AAAAAGCGGCCTGCGGGAAACAAAGGCATCGTTTCAGGATTTCCGGTTAATCCAGTATCTTCTTTTTTATCTCTTCCAGGAACCGTTTGGCATTAAGGATATCCCGAATCTGTTCTTCTCCGGCTATCTCACGCTCAATGGTCAGAGGGCCACGAAATCCTCTGGCATACAAAGCAGGAATTACCTCCTGAAAATTAACCTCGCCTTCTCCTAGGGGGACCTCCCTGCCCAGTTTTCCCGGCACCTGAGGCCATATCCCGTCCTTACAGTGGGTGTTGACCACGAACTCACCAAATGCCTTTATCCCCTCAAGAGGCCTGCCCATACCGTAAAGAATGAGGTTGGCACAGTCAAAATTTACACCGACATTGTTCAGCCCGATATCGTCAATTGTTCTGCGTAAAACATCCGGAGGTTCCTGCCCTGTTTCAAAGGCAAAGGTCTGGCCGTTTGAACCGCAAAAACCCACAAACGCCTTCATTGTCTCAATAAACCCTTTATAGACAAGGCTTGTGGAATCACGAGGAATAAAGCCCATGTGGCTGGTAACTGTCTGCACGCCTATCTTTTTTGCCCAGTTGGAGACGCGACAGGCATGAACTACCCTGACAGCCCTTGTCTCTTCAGGAACAAGCCCGATAGTCCTGGGGCCATCAACCAGATTCCATATATGACCCTTATACATAATAAATACGGCACTGATATGTATCCTTGTTTTTTTGATAGATTCTTTGACTTTCTGCGTCAAATCTTCAGCCCTTTCCCCGTATATATATTCATCGGGGGGATTTGAAAGCTGACAGGTGGTAAATCCCATCTCTTTTACCTTCTGCAGGGCAGTTAGAGGGTCTTTCCCCAGATTTGTCATAACACCCAGAGGTAGTACATCCTTCATCTTTTTCATAGTTTATCTCCGCATTCAGGAATATTAAAACACCCTGTTTTCCTAATGTCAAATCTTTCAGCAGTTTTTCCTTTAATCAACACTATCAACGGGAAAACATGGCAGCACTGGAGAGGAAATAGGGGAGGTACTGGGATAAGACAGGATTGGTGAAGTCGTCTACGAAGGGCTGTCCATGCCTGTTCATCTCGGTTCCGCAGACAACAGGCATCTTTTTTTTCCTGCATTCGTCCATAAACTCGTTCAGTTTTCTCACCTTTATTTTTTTCTCTTGAGGTTCTGCAATGTTGTAGTTCCTTTCAGGAATAATCGTTATTGCCCTGATACCTTTACCCTGTAAAAAATTCAGAAGTTCTCCGGGCTTTTCCTCGCCTGGGTTTGTACCGTCAAGCCAGGTACCTGTCGGGATACCTCCTGCCTCTTGTATCATCCGCACCGTATCGTCAAAGAGAGGGAATGTCTCTTTTTCCGGAGGTATGTAGCCCGGACCTCCGTACTTTATCAGCTTTTTCCTCAAAACCTCATGGAAATCAGCAGTATTTTGTGTCCTTAAACTACAGATCTGCTCCTCGGGCATATTCAGAATATCCGCCCAGAACCTGTCAACCTGCTGTCTACATATCTCTTCTGATTTTTTCGCATATGCCTCCACTATATGCCGCTCAGTAGGATTGCCGGAAGGTGTAAGCGGCAGAACGTCTTTTTCGTAATCAACAATGACATCTTTCAGGTACGCATTAAGTTTTACTATAACCTGTTTGTTTCTACTCTGCGCTGTATCCTGTAAGGAGACGAAAAATCTTCCAGATTCTGAATTTTTGTCCGGTCTCTTCTTAAATCCCTTCCCACATAGGTAGTATATGCCCGGCTCATTAGGGGAGTTGATAACCCTGTCTTTCATCTCTTTAATGAAGACCCTTGACTCAAAACCACTGGTTACTTTTATATCAAAAAGACTGCCTGCAAGAATGGTCTCCTCAAGTCCGGCAAGCGTATCAAAATCAACAGTCCCTGTATATTCCAACCCCGTCCTCCATGCCTCAAAAACTACCCTCGCAGGAGACCAGTTTTTGTAGTTGTAGGAATGAAACGTATGTATGTGTAAATTGAGCCAGGATTCTAATGCGGATGCCCTTTCAATCTTTCCCTTTCTAACCATCCAGGCAATATCATCAAGAGCATTTGCCCTGATTTGACTGTCAAAATCCGACAGGTTCTTTACTGTCTGCTTCAGGTTTATCATCCTGCCTTTCTCCTTCGTATACTTATGGACTCCCTGTGTTCCAGCAGTCCTTCCATCTCCGGCAGAATCTCCATCAATTCTCCATACTGCCTATAAAACCCTGCATCTGCCTCAACTAGCACATAACTCCGCAGAAATGTGTAAACAGATACCCCTGAGGCAAACCGCGCTGTCCTCCCCGTGGGCAGTACATGACTGGAACCGGCAAAATAGTCTCCCAAAACTGCGGACGACCAGTCTCCGACAAATATCGCACCTGCAACCACATTCCTGGCAATACTGTGCGGTTTTTTACACATAACCTGCAGGTGTTCGGGGGCGATGAGATTTATAACCTCAACCGCCTCTTTTCTGTCCTTTACCTTCAGCCAGTATCCGCCTTTTATTCTGTTACTCAACCCTCTGCCAGTCTTTTCTGATGTTGTTAGCAGAATACCCAGACCATCTGTATGCTCAATCTGCGCCCTCATATCCGCCTCTATGAAATCAGCGTCTGCCGAACCGTCTGTAAAAACAACCACTTCGCTGGGACCTGCAGGAACGTCTATGCCCACCCTGCCGTAAAGAAACCTCTTGGCAGTTTCAACATACCGGTTGCCCGGACCTGCTATAACATCAACAGCAGGAACAGTCTCTGTACCGTATGCAAAAGCGGCTATGGCCTGGGCCCCGCCCACGGCAAATATATCCCTTATACCGAGATGCCCAAGCACTCCGAGAATTAGCGGATGTACCTTACCTCTGTACGAAGGCGGACTTGCCACATAGATATTTTTAACACCTGCCACCCGCGCCGGAATTACGGTCATAAGGACTGTTGAGATAAGCGGTGCCTGACCCGCTGGTATATATATACCCACGGTTTCAACAGGGGAAAACCTGAATTCTACAGAACAACCTTTCTCTCTTATGGTAAATCCTTCGGGCATCTGTCTGCTGTGATATTTTTCCAGCCTTCTGGCAGTGTGCACAACCGCAGACATAACACCTTTGTCAATATTTTTTTCTGCCTCTATGATCTCTCCTGCAGGAACTCTTATACTCTTGACTTTTACACCATCAAACCTCTCGGTAAATTCTTTCAGCGCTGCATCGCCCCTTCTCTTAACCTCGTCAAGAATAGAGACAACCTTTTTGTCTATTTCCCTGTCTTTCCTTACAGCCAGTATACTCTTTAACCTCTCTATGGCTATCTTCTCCACCTGCACATTCCTTTTTCACCCCCTGCCTTAAATCCTCTCCCCCAAAGGGAGAGACAAGGGCGAAGGGAAAATTCCCTCAACGTAATCCTTCTATAACTTTCCTGTAACTGCCTTTCTTGCTGAAAATAAACGAGCCTGCTACGAGAATGTCCGCACCGGCGTTCTTAACTATCCTTGCAGTTTCGTAGTTTATTCCTCCATCAACTGAGATTTCAAAACCAAGGTTTTTCTTTTCCCTGATATCCGCTATTTTTTCAATTTTGGGCACCGTACTTTCAATAAAAGACTGCCCGCCGAAACCAGGGTTTACGGTCATCACCAGTATCTGTTCCGCCATGTCAAGAAATGGATAAATTTTATCTATATCCGTAGGAGGATTGATTACCATACAAACCTGTTTACCAGCATTATGTATTTCTTTAATTACAGTTTTATGGTCAACCTCGCACTCCACATGTATCCCTATAACGTCAGCCCCTGCTTGTGCAAACTGCCTCCAGTACTTCTCCGGGTGTAAAATCATTAGGTGTGCCTCAAAGGGTAGTACAGAAAAACCTCTTATGGCTCCCAGAACCATTGGCCCGAATGTGATATTGGGAACAAAGTGCCCGTCCATAACATCAAAGTGTATAAAGTCCGCCCCTGCTTGGGTAACAGCGGCAACCTCTTCTCCCAGGCGGCTGAAGTCTGCGGAAAGAAGCGATGGTGATATCTTTATTCTCTTTTCCATTTCTACAGTATATCCGCAACCTCTCTTTTTTTCAATATTGAAGTTAGGGATGGTGGAGGTGGACCGAAGCGGTCTTCCAGTTCTTCAAGCAGGTTCTCAGCATCCTCTTCTGTCTTGACCGCAGCAAGTCTTTTGTAAACGTAAAGCCGAAGAGATGAACTCTGTATATAGTTTGCAGGGATGTTGACGCTCAAAGATGATTCCCCTACGGATTCAGGAACGCCGCCCCTCAGTTCTCCTACAGCCTCCTTCCAGAACTGGCAGTAAAGGTTAAACCCGACCTGTTCTATGAAGCCGTGCTGCTGTCTGCCCAGCACATTACCTGCTCCCCTTATCTCAAGATCTTTCAACGCAACCCTGTACCCGCTGCCCGGTTTGTTCAGTTCCTGAAGTGATGCCAGCCGTTCCTTTGCCGTATCTGTAAGGAAAACGTGGTCCGGGATGAGAAAATATGCATATGCCCTCCACTTATACCTGCCAATCCTTCCCCTGAGTTGATAAAGGTCAGCCAGCCCGAACCTATGTGCATTGTCCACTATAAGGGTATTTGCCCTGGGGATGTCTATGCCGTTTTCCACTATGGTCGTGGCAACAAGGACATCAATCTTTCCCTCTGCAAACCTCTTCATTATAGCGGCAAGGGCTCCAGGTTCCATCCTGCCATGAGCCACCTCTATCCGCACAAAAGGAAGCATCTCCTGCAAACGCACCTTTACCCTGTCAATATCATATATGAAGTTGTGCAGATAAAACACCTGCCCCTTTCGTTCCAGTTCCCGCAAGACCGCTTCCCTAATGAGTTGCTCGCTGTACCTGCCTGCATATGTGATGACAGACATCCGTCCCGCGGGAGGTGTTTCTATAACACTGATGTCTCTCAAGCCAGACATCGCCATATAAAGAGTCCTTGGAATGGGAGTGGCGGTCATAGTCAGAGCATCTATCCTGCTGAATCTCTTCTTTAATTTTTCCTTGTGGGCAACACCGAACCTCTGCTCTTCGTCAACAATCAGAAGCCCAGGGTTTTTGAACCTGACATCATCCTGTAATAAACGGTGCGTACCAATCACTATGTCAACCCTGCCATTCTCTATACCTTTAAGTATCTCTCTCTGTTCTGAACGAGGAACCATCCTTGAAAGCATCTCCACTCTTACAGGAAAATCTGCAAATCTTTCCCTGAATGTCAGAAAATGCTGGAGTGCAAGAACAGTGGTGGGGACCAGAACTATTGTCTGCATACCACTGAGAACCGCCTTACAGGCGGCCCTTAAAGCCACCTCTGTCTTCCCGTAACCAGAATCTCCGCAAACAAGCCTGTCCATAATACCTTCAGAGGTCATATCCTCCTTGACCTCCTCTGTGGCCTTTAACTGGTCCTCAGTCTCCCTGTATATGAAACTTTCTTCAAACTCTTTCTGGAACTCGTCATCTTCCAGAAACTTAATCCCTTTTTCTTTTTTCCTTTCCAGGTAAAGATGATAGAGGTCCGTTGCCATATCCCGTACTGCATTCTTTACCTTATCTCTCACCTTTATCCAGGTTTTTCCGCCCAGTATGGAGAGTTTAGGTATGCCTTCTCCCAGGTATTTGTGTATAAAGGACACCTGGCTTAGCGGAAGGTACAGTTTATCACCGCCCTCATATTCCAGAACTGCAAACTCCTCCTCTTTCCCGTCGGTTGTTATCCGTTCCATCCCTGTGAACCTTCCTATCCCTTCATTGTAATGGACGACATAATCCCCTACTTTTATTTCAGAATAACTGCTCAAAGGGATGCTTTCCTGACGGTATTTCCGAACAGGGCGTTTTATCCGGTACCTGGAAAACAACTCATCATTGCTCAGTACAGTAAGGTTTGCCTCCGGAAAAGAGAACCCGGAAGAAAGAACCCCAAGGCGGAAAAGCATACCTTCCACTTCCACCCTGTGTCTCTCAAGTATCTCCTTAAGACGCACCTCCTGTGCCGTATTGTCAGAAAATATTACAAGGTTTTCCCCTTGAAAGGGGTTCCAGATAACATCCTTCTCAACACTGAAACGTTCAACAGTGGGAAAGACATTGAAATGAAAGTGTTTTCTCAACTCCCTTCCAACCTCCCTCATCTTATCTTTCTCCCCGGTGGGTAGAAGGGAGTCATGAGCAAGGGTGGAGGGAAAAACCGTTACATTTTTCTGGAGAATAGATGCGGACTCAAGGCAGACGTTCAGACTGTCTTCATCAAGCAGCCCTCTGCCTTTCAACTCGGCAAACATGGGAGAGTTATAAAATCTTCCTGGCTCCACGAAAAAGGTGCGGGCAGGCTCCAGTTCTTCTATCACATTCCTGTCTGCTGTGTCACCCACAAACCTTTCGTTGAGAGGAAGCAGAGTGAACCCTTTTATCTTCTCAAACGAACGCTGTCCAGACACCTGAAATTTTCTTACGGAGTTTATCCTGTTTCCCAGGAATTCCACCCTGAACGGAAACTCCGCGTCAGGAGGAAAAACATCCACTATGCCTCCTCGTCTGGCAAATTCACCAGGCTGGTGAACAAACTCTGTTTCTTCATATCCGTAAGAGAGAAGGCGGTCAATAAACGCATCCCGTCTCAAGGCATTCCCATCATTTACGTTGAGAGCGGCTCTGGCAAATTCACTGATTGGAGGTATCCTGCTGATGAGCAGACCTGCCGGCTGGGAAACAAGAATGTAAGGTTTTTTTTCTGCAGATATTCCGGTCAAAGTCTCCACCCTTTCAAACATCACAGCGGACAGAGATTCAGTTTCCTCTGCAAAGAGTTCAGGAGCGGGAAGAAACCTGACATTTTCTTCGTCAGCAAAGACCGCAGTGTCCTGAGAAAATATCTCTGCGGTATGTTCTTCGGGCAGGACAACGAGAATGCTCTTTTTGAGAACCTTAAAAAATCCGGCTATCAGGTAAGAATAAAAAGCATAGTCTCCTCCACTGACAAGATATCTCTCTGCCTTTTCCGTAAGTTGAGTTGCCTTCGCAAATACCTTAGAGTTGTTCAAAAACTCCAGAAGTTCTTTCATCCACTATTCCTGCTCCTCTCTGTTGTCTTTTTCAATGGAAGACAGTACTTTTTTAACCTCTCCTTCTGTGTTTCTCAGCTTATCCTTGCAGTACTTTATCAGCACGGATGCGCGTTTGACCTTTTCAAGAAGGTGGTCCACCTCAACATCCTCGTTTTCAATCTCCTTTACTATTGCCTCAAGTTCTGTTACTGCCTGTGTGTAGGTAAGTTTGCTTTCAGTCATTGATTTCCCTCCAGATGTTTAACCTCTTTTCGCATCAAGGACTACACCAGCCATATTCATAGCCCGTTTCATACATTGCAATGATATTCTCCACAGGAGTAACAGGCTGAATATTATGGCAGGGAGCAAGAATGTACCCACCGCCCCTTCCAAAGATATCAATATTTTCCACTACCTCTTTCTTCACATCCTCCACAGTTCCAAAAGGCATTACCTTCTGGTTATCAACGCCTCCGTGGAATATCACTTTTTCTCCGAAGTCCCGTTTCAATCCCTCTTTTTCCATCCCTTTACATCTCCACTGGATGGGATTCAGAATATCTATGCCCGCTTCTATCATATCCGGCAGTATCTTCCTTATTGCTCCGTCACTGTGGAAAAAAACGTAGGCCCCAGCCTGATGCACAAGTTCCATCATCTTTTTCATCCAGGGGATTAAGAACCTCCTTATCTGCGCAGGGCTATACATAAGGTCTTCCTGCCCGCCCATGTCTTCAGCCACATAGGTAAGATTAACCTTTCCGGGTATGGCCTCATAGATTCTTCTGGTAGATTCATAGCAGGCACTGAAGAGTTGGTCCAGGCAGTAATCAACAATTTCAGGATTTTCAATCAGGTCCACATATGCCTGTTCATCTCCTCTTAGTTTTTTGTAAACCAAAAATGGTTCAGAACCTCCTCCCAGGACCGGATAATCCTCCTTTCCCTCTATCTGCTTTTTTATCACCGAAAAGTCATTGTCGTCAACACTGGGAAAGGTATAGTTCTTCTTTATCTCTTCCACGGTTTTGAACCCTGCCAGTGGATGGTTTACACACTCATAATAACTACCGGTTCCATAGTCAACCTTCCTGTATTTTATGCCAAACTGGTCATACCCTTCTGGAAGTTTGGGCCCGACATATCTGGGTTCAACACGCACAGGATGGTCTATCCTCAGTTTTTTAAAAACTTCGTCCATACTGTCACACCCGAAGTGTTTCTGTAGTTTCTCACTGACCTCGGGTGTCGCCCAGTAATCCATAGGAATCCTGTCCGGAGATCTTCTCTGCAGTACCGCCAGCCATCTTTCCTTTGGAGTCATCGTTTCTTTCATCTATCTTTTCTCCTTTTGCACTCAGTGTGTGTTCTACTGTTATTGGCTTATTGAAGATTATAACAGAAACCATTAAAATGGGAAAGGGGATGAACCTGAGTGTGTATTTACCTCTCATAAACACCTGCTTGTCTCTGGTCTGTTTTATCTAAATCTGAAATCTTTTCCAGAGGCAGGGAGGTGTTACCTATATTTCTCAACTTCTGCAGTTATTATTTCTCTGCGGTGCTATTTAGAATGCCTTTGTACAGGCGGGTCGTCAACCGGTCCCCGCTGTGTATGTCACCGGCATCTTTTACAACTCTGCCGTTATGAAATGTGATGCTGTACCCTCTCTTAAGCACCTGCAGAGGATTCAACATCTCTATCACATCCTGCTGCCTATCCAGTTTGTTAAGATGGACCTTCAGGTATGACTGTATCGCTGATGCAATACTAACAGGGTACTGCTTTAAAAAAGACTCTTTATTTGCGGTGTTTCTTGTGACATTGTTGTGGAAGTCCGAAACAATCTCGCCAAAATGTCCCCTGCTCTGCTGAAGGAAAAATTTCGTAACAAGCGTTATGTGCCTTGAGAACTCTTTCACGGCATTTATTCGTGCAGTCAGAGTGTTTTCAGCCGCATAAACAAGATGTTTGCCGGACCCATCCAGCCGTTCCTCAAAGTCCCTCATCCTGCCGATGATAAACTGTGCAACGGCGGTCGGACTGATGAGCCCTCTGTGGGCGACTATCTCTGTCACTGTCTCGTCCCGTCTGTGCCCAATACCTGTCAAAACAGGTATGGGGTACAGAGCTATTGCCCTGCCAATTTTGTAGTTGTCAAAAGCGTGAAGGTCAACCTGGTCGCCCCCTCCCCTTATGATGACAAGAACATCATAGTCCCTTATTTTTGCGAGGCACTTCTGCATGGATTCAAGTATGGACCTTTCTGTCTGTTCTCCCTGCATATAAGAAGGGAAAAGCGTTACCGCCATCCTGTACCCGTAAGGATTGTTCTCCAGGGTGTTAACAAAATCTTCGTAGCCAGCAGCTGATGCTGATGATATAACTGCTATCCTCTGAGGTACTAGGGGAAACAAAAGTTGTTTGTTTTTGTCCAGCAGACCTTCTTTTTCCAGTTGCGCAAGTATCTTCTTCCTGTGCAGAGCGAACTCCCCCAGCGTGTAGGAAGGATCTATATCCACTATCCCGAGTTTAAATCCGTAAACCTCATGGTAGAGAACCTCCACGACAAGAAGAACCTTGAGCCCTTCCTTCAGTTCCTGCCCTGTTGCATCCCTGAACCTTTTATTAATGTCGTCAAACCTGGTCTTCCAGATAACCCCGTCAGTCCTGGCAACAACAGTCTCTTCCTCCTTTTCAACAAGGGTCGGATAACAGTGCCCTGAAGAGGGATTGAAGTTCAGCCGTGCAATCTCAGCCGTCACCCTGTAGTGTAAAGGGAAAGAGTCCTCCAGAACATCCTTTATGTTGGATAGAAATTCTTTAAGTGTTATCGCTTCCATTGTCATAGTCTGTAATTTTACCTCTTGCCTGCTTTTTTTCCTTCCGTATCTTTTTCTCCTTTATCTCCATTTCTCTCACATAACGCGGTTTCCTCGTCGGTATACGCTTTTTCTTTACCTTCGTGAGCGCCTTTAACCGTTCGTCCAGTCTCTGCAGGGCAAGTTGTTTGTTTTGAAACTGGGATCTATGCTCCGTGGCTCTAACAGTTATGCCTGTGGGGATATGGACTATCTTAACTGCAGTCTCCTTCCTGTTCTTCCTCTGTCCTCCAGGTCCCCTGCTGCGGTAAAAGTATACCTTTATACTTTCGTTTTTATGTATCCCTTTCATGTATTTTTTCCCTGTTGTTAAAGAGGTCTTCAAACTACACTGAAAGGCTCTCATGTTGAGTAGACATTTTTTCTCTCCTGTTTACCCATTGGCAAAAGGGGAAGACAAGAGAATTTCTCCGTTTCTTTTGTTCCCTGTTAGCCCATATACTACAAAATTGTACAGTTTATACCTCTATGGGTCAAACTAACCCAAAGATGGTCAAAATTTCCAGATTCACTATGCCTCATTACCTTGACAAAACTACAATAAACGGTATAATA
>DYKC01000030.1 GCA_020722825.1 Vermiphilus sp. | reverse complement strand
CAAGTATACCCCACTGTTTCCCTATGCACCTGGCAACGTTTGCCGCACCCGGGTTGTTCGTTCCTATCTCCCTGATATCCTCACCTGTCAGAAAAAGCGTGAAAAGATATGCAAACGAAACACTGCCGCATATATACCCTGCGATTAAACCAACGGCTATTTCCATCAGGTATATTATACCGAAAAACCATGAACGGTAAATAGAGACAATTAACTAAAAATTCCCTATAAGTTCTTTCCAATACAGAATGGAATCAGAGTTTTACAGGCTTGCCGGTGCGCATTGACTCATATGCCTTCAGGGAAACCGCAAGTGTTTTTACAGCATCAGGATAGTCAGACCTTATTACGGATTTGTCCTTCTGCGCCACTGCTTTTATAAATGCCCTGTCTTCTTCAAGCATCGGGTCAACTGAAGATATGTAGGTTACCTTTTTCCCAGAACGCTGTATCGTGATAGAGTTGCCTGCGTAGTTCAAAAGAAAACCCTTCCCTACAACATCCACACTGTTGTTCCATCCACTCCATAGCCAGGTACAGGTCAGGTTGCCTATATATCCCCTTTTGAATTTAAGCAGTGTGGTGGATGTATCCTCAACGTCGTACCCCTTGTATATCTTTTTGTTTATCCCGCCGGCACTATAAGCAAAAACCTCTTTTACTTCACCGAGGAGATACCTCATCATATCCACCGTGTGGGTTGCCTGCTCAATAAGTTGTCCTCCGGAGAGCGCCTTTTTACCGTACCACCCCTTACCTGCATGCGGGACCTCTCCGAAATACCTGCCGAGGACAGCAGAAATCTGTTCTTTTGCCAGTACCTCTCTTGCCGTATCTACAACATCAAAATATCTCAGGACATACCCAACAGATGTAATAATGCCTTTCGCCCGAACCTTTTTTGCAATCTCCTGTGCTGATTTCAGTTTAAGATGAATCGGCTTTTCAACAAAAAAGGGTACCCCTTTTTTTATACACACTTCCTCCTGTCCCTTATGTGCAAAAGGCGGTACGCAGATAAAACAGGCATCCATCTCCGCTTCGTTCAACATCTTTTTGAAGTCAGTATAAACCTTACCCCCGTAAGATTCCGCTGCCTTTTCTGCCCTGCCTCTTTCAATGTCGCACATCGCTGAAAATTCCACATCTTCCAGTTTAGCCAGTCGGCTCATATGAGCACCTGCTATGCCACCACACCCGATAAAACCTATCTTTACAGACATTTTTTCCTCCTTCGTGTAAAAACGCCGCATTCTTTGAATTTATTGCACCTTTTTTGCGAATTATTTACGCTGGTAATCCTGATATGATAATATATATGTAGGATGGAAGCAAAAAATTTTAAAATAGGCAGTGTTACCAATCTAACCAGACAGATTTACAGGTTGGAACTTGAAGGTTCCTTTACCACCTCTCCTGTACCGGGTCAGTTTATCCACATTAAGGTTGATGACCGCCTTTTCTTAAGAAGACCGTTGTCTATAGCCGGCTATAAAAACAATATACTTACCCTAATTTTTCAGGTTGTAGGGGAAGGGACAAAAATGCTGAGCAATAAAAAAAAGGGGGAGGTATTGAATGTCATAGGACCCGTCGGGAAAGGGTTCCCCATCAACAAAAACTGGAAAAACATTCTTGCTGTGGGCGGAGGAACAGGAATCGCTCCGCTTATCTTCCTCATAGACTATTTGTCACACAGCAGGACTACGTTTCTTTACGGAGCTCGAAGCAGGCAATATATAGCATTCACCGCCCTGCCGAAAGGGGTTAATTATATCTTTGCCACAGATGACGGCAGTTATGGACACAAAGGTCTTATAAGCAAAACTACTTCGGATTTTCTCCGAAAAAATGAAAAACCGGATGTAATTTATGGAGGAGGACCTTACGAACTCCTGAAAAAAATTGGCGAACTTTCAGAAAAGCACAACATACCTGCCTTCGTATCAATGGAAAATAGGATGGCATGCGGAATGGGTCTGTGTTACGGATGTGTCACTAAAATCAAAAGCGGCAGCGTATGGGAATATAAAAGAGTATGCAAAGACGGACCTGTTTTCAGTACAAAAGAGATAATATGGGAATGAGTGCACTGGGTGTAAAAATCGGGCCTCTCGTTATGAATTCTCCCATTGTTATGGCAGGTGGTATATTCAGTTACGGAGAGGTTAACATTGACTTTGTCAACTATAAAAAACTGGGAGCAATAGTGACAAAAACCGTCTCTTTAAAACCCCGAAAAGGCAACCCCCAGCCGAGAATATGGGAAACCTCCTCTGGAATGATAAACTCTGTAGGTCTTCAAAACCCCGGTATTAAAGACTTCATAAAAAACACACTGCCATCAATAAAAAGGGACGGGGTAAAGGTAATTATAAGCATTATGGGAGAAGATGAAGAGGAGATATCAAGAATAACCAGGATTCTGATGGGCGAAAAAAACAGTTACAACGCCATAGAACTGAATCTTTCCTGTCCCAACGTTAACAGAGACGAAATAATGACCTCACAATCACCAGAGATGACTTCTAAATTCGTGAAAAGTGTAAAAAGGGTATGTGGAGATATGCCGCTGATAGTTAAACTTTCACCCAATGTCACGGACATAGTAGAGATAGCAGCTTCGGCTGAGGAGGCAGGAGCAGATGCCTTAAGTATGATTAACACCGTAAAAGCATTATCCGTTGACTTTAAAAATAACAGGATAATAGAGGGTGGACTTTCAGGCCCTTCTGTAAAACACATAGGGCTTAAAGCAGTTTACGACGTCTACAAAAAGTCAGGGATTCCTATCATTGGCATAGGAGGTATAACATCCGGGAAGGACGCACTGGAATACATCGCAGTAGGGGCATCAGCGGTTGGACTGGGCAGTGGTTTTTTCTCCAATCCGCTTCTTATAGATGAGGTATATGATACACTGAGTAGATTTTTAAGAGAGAACAGATTTAAAACTCTTGCTGACATCACAGGTCTTTTAAATGAAAAAAAGAAACAAGGGCAAAACATGGGTAGAAACTTCAGAGGGAAAAGATATTAAAGTCTGGAGAGGTTTTATTATCATAACCATATCTGTCTTCCTGTTCCTCAGATTTTTTGTAGACGGTATGAGTTATCCGGAATTTAATTTCTTCTGGAATATCCTTTTTTTTACACTCGCTATTGGGCAGTTATTGAGAGATTTGAAAAGCACCTACAGCAAAGAAGAGATTTTACTGCTTCTTTTCTTTTTGTTTTCTGTCATATCTACAGGAACTTCCCCCATAAAAGGGACAGGTATGGTCTTTAACGCCCAGATTCTTGCCTACTGGTGCATTTTGTTGCTTATCTCACGCAACTTCAGACTAAAGGATACGAAAATTGTTTTCTATATTATCCTTATCTGCGGTTTGTTTATCACACTATACGGTATATACCAGCATTTCTGGGGTCTGGAACAGACAAGACAGTTAGTCTACTCACAACCTGAACTGTTAAAGTCTCTCCCACCAACCTTCCTGCAAAGGATGGAAAGCAATCGGGTATTTGCAACCTTTGTTTACCCGAACATTTTTGCCTCTTTCTTGCTCTTTCTTTTACCTCTTTCCTTTTTTCCTATCATATCCAGAAATAGTTTACCTGTGAGAATTCTGTGCTTTACGGTTTTTTCTCTCTCTTTTTATAACCTTCTTTTAACCGGTTCGTTGGGTGGTATTTTTATCTTTCTCTTTGTGGCACAGATAATGCTTTTATTTTTGCTTATAGATAATCTTCCTGAATCCTCCACCACGACTGCATCAACCCAAAACGCCCGTTTTATGACAATTGAGAAAACGAGAGACCAGACTATGGTTAAACTGAAAAGATTCAGGTGTATACTTTTTTTTCTCATCCTGTTTGAAGTTTTTTTAGTCTCTGCAGGTTACTTCGCCGGAAAACTCCCCAAAATGACCTCTTTTGAGGACAGGATAAGTTACTGGAAATCCTCAATATGCATCTTGTTTGAAAATCCAATTATGGGAATAGGGACTGAAAACTACAGATTCCACTATACGCGGTTTAAACAACCCGGTGGAATGGAAGCAAAGCACCCCCATTCCATCCTTTTTGCAACACTTTCTGAAAACGGCTTGACAGGAACTTTTTTCCTGTTATCTTTCTTAATAATCGTTTCCAAGGCTCTGTTTAAAGCCGCAGGTTCATCTCTCTTTTTCACAGGAATTGCATTCTCCTTTCTTGCCTTTTTTCTACACAACTTCATTGATTTTAATTTCATAAATCCTTCGGTTGCAATTCTGTTCTTTGTTTCAGCCGGCTTAACCGGTGTAATCAAAAAAGACAAGGTATCTTTACCCTTGACAAGGTGGCTGAGTTACCTTATCATAATTGTTGTGTGCTTTACAGCAACAGGTTATACAAGATACTTTTTTTCAGAGAAAAATTTATTAAAGACTCAAGGGGTAAAAGATATAGGCGGTGTTATTTATTATCTTGAAAGGGCAGAAAGATTGTATCCTGATAATTTTGACATCTACAATAAAAAGGGAGATATCTTCTATAAACTTTTTACTGAAACAAAGGAACCGGTTTACAAAGAATCCGCAGAAAATTATTACCTGTATGCACTTTCGCTGAATCCACGGTTATCTGCTGTATACAGAAAACTTGCTTTTCTTTACGAATACTCCGGTAAAAATAAATCAGCCGAACGGATGTATTTAAATCTGCTGGATAATTATCCCAACAAAAAACAATATAATATAGAGACTGCTGTATTCTACAAAAAAACTGGAGACGAAAAAAAATTTTTACACTATTATGAAATTGGTGAGAAACTTCCTGCTGTTGACGCAGAAGAATCCAATATCGTTCAGTACTATGAAAAATGGATAAAGTCGCAGAAGTAGAAATAGGAAAAATAGAAAAACCACAACACTTCAGGGTTCCCCATTACATTGATATAAGAAAGGGTGAATTCTGCATCGTTGAATTAACACAAGGGACTGTTGACTATGGCAAGGTTTATAAAATCTATGAAGGCAGGCCACTACTTACAACACTCTCGGGCAGGATTCTAAGAAAATTAACTGACAGGGACGCTGAAGTTATTAAAGACAATACTGAAAGGAAATCCGAAAATATCAAAATCTGCAAAGAAAAGATCACAGCCTATAAACTCCCCATGAAATTAATTGATACCGAATACTCTTTTGACAAAACAAAAATTACCTTCTATTACTGGGCGGAAGTAAGAATTGACTTCAGAAATCTCGTAAAGGAGCTTGCAAAGATATTCAACTGCCGGATTGAGATGCGGCAGATAGGACTCAGAGACGAAGCAAAAATAAAAGGAGGTTACGGCATCTGTGGTTATCCCCTGTGCTGTGCAAAATTTCTGAAAAAATTTGACTCTATAACTATGCGTATGGTAAAAAACCAGAAATTACCTCTTGACATGAACAAAATTACAGGACAATGTGGAAGACTGCTTTGTTGTCTCGGGTATGAAGACGATATGTATAAAAAAGGGAAAACAAAAAAATGAAGTTCTATATAACCACACCACTATATTACATAAATGCCGAACCGCATATTGGACACACCTATACGACAATTGCGGCTGATACCCTGGCAAGGTTCTACAGGATGTTAGGTTATGACGTCTTTTTTCTTACGGGCACGGATGAACACGGGCAAAAAATATCTGAGGCGGCAAAAAAACAGGGTATAACTCCAGAACAACTTGCTGACAAAAACTCCAAAACATATAAAAACCTGTGGGACGACCTCAACATTTCGTATACAAGATTTATACGGACAAGTGAGGAAGTTCATAAAGAGGTGGTGAAAAAGGTCTTCAGCAGACTTTTGGAAAAAGGTGACCTTTATAAAGGTGAATATTCTGGATATTACTGCGTGCACTGTGAGAGTTACTTTATCCCTGAAGATGAAAACAACCCGCTGTGCCCGGACTGCAAAAGAATGATGAGTAAAATATCGGAGCCGTCCTACTTTTTCCGCATTTCTAAATATGCAGGCGCACTTCAAAAACACATTGAAAACAGCAATCTGATAAAACCTGACTTCAGGAAGAATGAAATTCTGAACCTCATAAAAACAGGGTTGCGTGATATCAGTACAACAAGGAAAAACGTTGAATGGGGTATACCCTCTCCCACGCCTGAAAAATACACCATATACGTCTGGTTTGATGCCCTTCTGAATTATCTCAGTGGTATAGGATACCTGCATAATGACGAGATTTTTAGCAGATACTGGCCTGCAGACGTACAACTTATAGGAAAAGACATCATCAGATTTCATGACATAATATGGCCAAGTATCCTGCTGGCACTGGACCTGCCAATCCCGGATAAGATATTTGCTCATGGATGGTGGGTAATCGGTCAAGACAAAATTTCAAAGTCAAAAGGAAATGTCGTTTCACCGCAGAAACTCATCGGAGAATATGGCCTGGACGCTTTCAGATTTTTCCTGCTGAGGGAAATTCCCTTCGGCTCAGATGGAGAATACTCAGACAAAGCCTTCAAAAAAAGGTATAACAGCGACCTGGTAAATGACCTGGGAAATCTGGTAAACCGAACGGTAAATCTTGTTGAAACAAAACTCTCGGGCACAATAAAATCCGCTACATCTGAAAGCAAACTGCTGCAAATGACCCGGAATATATACAAAACATACGAAGAAAAGTTGCGGGAAATTTCTTTTTCTGAAGCGCTGGAAGAAATATGGAAACTTGTTTCTCTCTTGAACAGATTTCTGGATGAAAGGGCACCGTGGAGAGAAAGTTGTAATAACATAAACCATATACTCTATAACGTTGTTTGCGGTATTAAGGACACCGCCCTGCTTCTTGCACCATTTATTCCATCCACCTCTGTGAAAATATGGAAAATTCTGGGTATGCAAGACAATCCTCTGGAAAAAAGATTTACGGCTGTCGGAGAAAAACTACCTGATGTTTTAAAAACAACCAAAAGGGAAATACTTTTCCCGAGGAAGAAATAAATGAAACCTGTCTATAAAAGATTTATTCTGAAATTGTCAGGTGAAGCGCTTCAGGGTAAAAATGGCTCCGGTATAAACTCTGATTCGTTGCTCTCCATAGTTGACGAGATAATAGAAGTCTGGAAGATGGACTGTGAAATTGGAATTGTGCTGGGCGGAGGTAATATATACAGAGGAAGTTCCAGGGACAAAAAAATCATAGACCCTGTTACAGCAGACTATATTGGTATGCTTGCAACGGTTATGAATGGTCTGGCACTGCAGAACGCGCTGGAAAAAAACGGACTGGAAACAAGGGTTCAGAGTGCCTTTGATATGAAACAGTTTTGTGAGATGTACATAAGAAGACGGGCTATGAGGCATCTGGAAAAGAAAAGGATTGTTATTTTTGTCGGCGGCACTGGAAATCCTTATTTTACAACCGATACTGCGGCTGCCCTGAAAGCAATAGAAATAGGTGCGGAAGTAATTCTTAAAGCAACAAAAGTAGACGGGATATACTCTTCCGACCCTGTGTTGAATCCGTCCGCCAAAAGATATAATGTCCTGTCGTACCTTGAAGTCCTGCAAAAGCGTTTGAAAATAATGGACGGTTCTGCAATATCCCTATGTATGGATAACAATATTCCGATAGTGGTTTTCAACCTCTTTGAAAAAGGCAACCTTAAGAAAGTAGTCCTTGGCAAAGGGAAGAAAACGATAGTTAAATGATAAAAATAAATCATTAACCCTTAAATAAAGACAGGAAAAGGTTTTTCCGAATCCCTAATCCCGTCTTTACAAAAGTGAGGGGTAAAGGAGTAATTATGAAAACAAAAATATTTGCCGAAGTGGAAAAAAAGATGGAAGGCGTTATCACCTTCTTTAAAAAAGAGGTTGGCAATCTCAGAGCAGGACGGGCATCGTTATCACTCCTTGAAGGAATAACCGTAGAATATTACGGTTCAAAAATGCCCGTAAACCAGATAGCTACCATAACCGTACCACAACCGCAGTTGATTGTGATACAGCCATGGGATAAAAACTTTATCAAGGACATAACCAGGGCCATACAGAGCAGTAATCTGGGACTCAATCCAATCGCAGATGCAAACCTGATAAAAATCCCTATACCACCTATAAGTGAAGAACGAAGAACTGAACTTGTTAAAATTTTACATAAGATGGGTGAGGAAGCCAAGGTAGAAATAAGGGAAATTCGCAGGAAAGCCAACGAAGAACTAAAAAAAAGGGAAAAAGAAAAAACAGTATCTGAAGACGATATGTATAAAGGGATAGATGAAATACAGGAGATAACAGATAAATCCATAAAAGAGATTGATAAAAAGATTGAGGAAAAGACCAAAGAAATTATGGAAGACTGATGAAGAACTTCGTCATAGCGATAGACGGACCCGCGGGTGCCGGCAAAAGCACGGTTGCAAAGATTATTGCCTCAAAACTCGGCTTTCTTTACGTAGACACAGGAGCAATGTACCGTGCCCTCACACTTAAGGCCATCAAAGAACATCTTCCCTTTGCCAACGAACAAAAACTGATTGAAATGGCACGGGAAACAGAAATAGAACTCTGCCAGAAGGATGATAAATACGGTGTGATTCTTGACAAAAAAATAGTGACTGATGAGATAAGAACCGAAGAGGTAAGCAAAGCCACGCATTTTATCGCCTCCATACTTCCTATAAGGGAGATTTTGTGGAAGATGCAGAGAGGATACAGAAAAAAACACAATATTGTAATGGAAGGCAGAGATATAGGCAGCAAGGTTTTCCCTGACGCGCAGTTGAAAGTATTCCTTGACGCGGGAGTAAAGGAACGCGCAAAAAGGAGATACCTCCAATTGAAAGAAATGGGAGTTGAAGGAAACATAAAAGAGATAGAAAAAGAGATTGAACTGAGAGACAGAAAGGACAGACAAAGAAGCATCTCTCCTCTCATTAAACTTCCTGATGCTATCTACATAGACACAACCGACCTCACCATACCCCAGGTTGTAGATAAAATCCTTTCCCTTCTCCCCGTGGAAAATTTACCCGCTAAAACAGAAAAATAACCACAGTTTTAAATTCTGAGTCCTGACAATGGTGTAGTAATCTCTATAACCATTTACCACAAACACTTGACAAAAAAAACTGTGGGAGGTATAATATAATAAAGGTAAAAAAGAGGCAGGTATCAGGCGGAGTTTTGTTATAGGGGTGCATCCCCGGGTCTGTTTAATATAAAAAAGGAGGAGTTATGAAAAGGAAAGGGTTTACGCTGATTGAGTTGTTGGTAGTGATAGCAATAATCGCTATCCTTGCAGCGATGTTGTTACCAGCATTATCAAAAGCAAGGGAAAAAGCAAGAGCAGGGGTATGTATAAACAATTTAAAACAAATAAGTTTGGCAATGATTATGTACACCCAGGACTACAATGAATATTTCCCTTATACTTGGTCATATGGGATAGGTGCTGGCAACGACCTGATCAAGGGTGGATGGGTAACAATGATGGTTCTGAATGGTTATCTTCCTAATACTAATGTTTTTTTCTGTCCCAGTGCTCCAGAGCAGAAAAAATACTATAGGCAGCACTCCTGGCAAGGTGAACATGCAAATAGGCTAGTGAGTTATGGTTATAATTTTAATCATATAGGTACCAGTTATATGTATACCACCCCTCACACTTATCATTCTCCTCCTGCTAAACTTTCCCAACTTCGCAAACCAGATGAAATTATACTATTGATTGATTCATTCCACAGAGATGCCCCTCACGCAGGCTCCTGCCTATGTTCTGATTCCTATTCCGTTCCCGGTTGGGACCAACCAGCTATCAGGCATTCAGGAGGTCTTAATATCGCCTGGTGTGATGGACATGCCAGTTGGAAAAAGATAAATAATGTTTCTAATCCTTATGGAGAAGGTGATTTAGGTACTGCTAATTCTCCTCATTCTCTCTGGGACAGGAATTAAATAGGGTAATGAATTTTTGCTTACTTCTGGTAATACAGAGGTGAAATCTACAATTGGGTATAAATGGTGAACCTCTTGATGCTTATAAAAATCGCCAAGAGAGTCGTTTATTGCATAAATCACCTTCTTTTTTGAGGATTTAAAAAATTGATAAAAAGCAGGCGTTTATGAGAGGCAAATACACACTCAGGTTCATCCCCTTTCCAAGAGGCGAGGAACCTGTATTAAAAGTACCATCAATAGTCTATAAATGTCAAGGGTATGATAATTTACCAAACAGAGGAAATTACGGGTTAAATGGATAGATTATTACAAGAAAAACAGGAAGAATGCATCTCTAAAAACCTGTCGGTACTTTGGAATAAGCAGGAAAACCTTTTACAAATGGTATAACCAGTACCTGAATGTAGGTTTCAGAGGACCTGAGGACAGAAGGACAGGTCTGTATAAGAAAAGGCAGTCTGAGATAACAGGTAAAGAAGAAATACTGATAAAGTGTCTTAGATTTAAGATGTGGTTACAAACTGACACTCCAGAACCTCCTTATTTTCTTCCTTTACTTGTCCTTTTCCCTCCTCTGATTTTGTAGATGTTTAGGTTGATTTTCCTTGCGGCTTTGATGAGTTCATAGTGTGGCCTATCCGTGACGGAAACAAAGCCCATGTTGGCGCATTCC
>DYKC01000029.1 GCA_020722825.1 Vermiphilus sp. | reverse complement strand
GTATTGAAATGTATATATTTCTGCTGATTTTCCATACGGTGGTTTCGGTACTGCTCATTGTGGTAGTCCTCTTACAGTCAGGAAAAGGTTCGTCTCTTTCAAATATATTCGGCGGTGGAGGAATGGAGACTGTTTTCGGGGCTGAAACCTCGGCAGTCTTAAATAGAATAGCAGTTATACTGGCAATCCTCTTTATAGCAAACTCTATTCTACTTGCCACTCTACCAGGCAAACTAACAACAAGGAGTATTTTGAAAGAGGAGGTTCAGAGACAACAGCCTGCTATACCTCCAGTTCCACCGGTGGCCCCTAAATAATAAAAATGTCTGATGAAAGAATAAATGGATAAACTGATAGAACTCCCCTCCAGAGGCATGGTAATTTTTGTGGGCGACACCCACGGAGACTATGACGCAAGCAGGATAATCGTTAAAAATTTCATCAAAAAAAAAGATTACTATATTGTTTTTCTCGGTGACTATGTTGACAGGGGCTTCAGGTCAAAAGAAAACATAGATTTTCTATTGGAAACACACAAAAAACACAAAAACCTCATTCTTCTTGCAGGCAACCATGAAATGCACCCAGTGATAGAATGCAGCCCTTCCAATTTCTGGAGTTCACTTACAGAAAAAGAATTTGAATATTACAAAGAAATTTTCATGAAATTACCTCTGGCAGTTTCAGGCAACGGTTTTCTGGCACTTCACGGGGCCCTGCCCGCAATAAATAACATCAGCGATATAAACAACATACAGATGTTCGACGAAAACTGGACAACAATCATCTGGGGAGACTTCAGAGATAGAGATGGTGAATACCTGGGAAACTCCTTCGGGAGACCCAAGTTCGGCAGGGACTACTTTACAAAGATAATGGAACGTATCGGCAAGAATGTTCTTATAAGAGGTCATGACCCAACTGCTCCGGAAAGGATGTTTGAAAACAGGTGCCTTACGCTTTTTACATCCTCTTCCTATGGTCCAGATAAAAAAAAGATCGGTATATGCAAACTGACTGAAGAAATAAAAACAACAGAAGATATAGAGATTATATCTCTGGGTGTACAGACACTTTAAAAATGGGAATGGCGACTGAAATATGAGAACACAGGATTTCGAAGGATATAAACTTGAGGAGGTAATAGGCGGAGGGATGTACACAAAGGTTTACAAAGCACGTTCTTCTCTCGCAAGACCAATATACGGGCACACCGTAGCTATAAAACTCCTGTACATGAAGGGCGAACACAGGGAACAGGTAAAACTTGTAAGCCAGTTTGAAAGGGAAGCAGAGATATCCATAGCACTGACTCATCCCAATATAGTCAAGGTGCATAATTTCGGAAGGTATAATAACCAGTATGCGATAATTATGGAATATATTCCCGGAAACAACCTGAAAGAAATACTTTATCAACAGGCAAAACTTCCGCTGAATCTCCTTTTGAAGATACTTTATGGAGCCGGGCAGGGACTGGCTTACATACACGAGAACAATATAGTTCACAAGGATGTAAAACCGGACAATATTCTGGTTTCTGCTGATTTCAGCATAGTCAAGATGACAGATTTCGGTATAGCAAAACTCCAGGGAAAATTACTCCGCAGAGACATCTTTCCAAGGGGTGGAACTATAACTAAGTACGGTACTATCTCGTACGTTGCTCCTGAACAGGCCGAAGGTAAAGCGGATTTCTGTTCCGACATATACAGTTTCGGCGTCACCATGGATGAGGTTATAACGTCAAAAATGGAGATAACCGATAATCCGGAAAAGAACTTTGAGGACTATTTCAAAAGGATAGACATCAGGAGTTACAGAAAAAACACAGGAAAACAGAGCATTCTGTGCGAGGATTTTAATATCCCTGCAGAATTAAAAAATATCATAAGGAAGGCTTCTCAGAAAGACATTTTTCTCAGATATTCTTCTATGAAAGACCTACTCTCGGAACTGAAAAATTTTTTACGATGAAGAAGAAATGTTTACTGGCATCTTTTTTGCTTTTTTTCTCTCTTGCTGGATGCAGCAGACAGACATTTACAGGAAAGAAGGTAGGTGATACGATTGTTCTTTCATCCCCTACCGACCCAAAATCGTTCAATCCTATAATTGCCAAAGAAACCAGCACGACAGCCATTACCGGATTTATCTTTGAAGGCTTGACAAAGACAGATGGAGTAACGCTGGAGGTAATGCCATCTCTGGCAAAAGGATGGGAGCATGACGAAAGCGGAAAGGTATGGAGGTTTTTCCTGAGAGAGAATGTCAGGTGGAATGACGGGGTTGATTTCACGGCAGATGACGTCGTATTTACCTTTGAAAATCTTATATATAATCCCGACATTCCAACAAGCAGCAGGGATGTTCTGAGCATTGACGGAAAGCCGATAAAGGTAAAAAAAGTTGATGACCATACGGTAGAATTTATCCTGCCTGAAAAATTCGCTCCATTCTTACGTCTTATGGAACAGGAGATACTGCCCCGACACAAACTTGAGGATGCCGTAAAAAAAGGTACGTTCAACAGTTGCTGGGGAGTGAACGAAAAACCTGAAAATATCGTAGGTACAGGTCCCTACAGAATAAAAGAATACAGACCTGCCGAATGGATAATACTGGAAAAAAATACAGATTACTGGAAAAAAGATGCAGAAGGAAACGTTCTTCCATATATAGACAGGATTGTATTCTTGATAATTGCGGATGCAAATATGTCAGTTCTTAAATTTAAGACAGGGGAAATAGATATAATCTCAGTAAGAGGGCAGGACTATCCACTCCTTGAGCCTTTTCAAAAAAAGCAAAATTTCACCATATACAACCTGGGCCCCTCACTGGGTTCTGAGTTTATAACATTTAACCAGAATCTGCAGGCACCGATTGCATCCTATAAAAAAGGGTGGTTTCAAAATCCTGCTTTCAGAAAAGCAGTAGCATATATGATTGACAAAGGCAGCATTGCAAAAAATGTCTACGGCGGATTTGCAATACCTCAGGATGGACCGATGAATGTTTCGGCAGGCTTTTTTTATAACCCGGTTGTCAAAAAATATCCTTATGAGATTGAAAAAGCAGAAGAGATACTCAAAAAAAACGGGTTCCACAAAAAAAACGGTGTTCTCCTTGACAGAAAAAACAATCCTGTTGAATTCACCATTCTTACAAACAGCAACAGTTTTGAACGTATACAAATTGCTAATATTATACAGGACGACCTTAAAAAACTCGGGATGAAGGTGAACCTTCTGCCCGTAGAATTTAACACTCTCGTAACCCGTTTAAGCGTTACAAAAGACTGGGAATCTGTTATAATAGGGCTAACTGGAGGGATAGAACCTCATAGCGGTAAAAACGTATGGCATACAGATGGACAACTCCACCTCTGGAATATGGCAGATGGAAGTAGAAGAATTGCAGAATGGGAAAAAAGAATTGACATAATCTTTGAAAAAGGAGCAAAAGAATTAGTCCAATCCAAAAGAAAAAAATTATATGATGAGTGGCAGAAGATTGTTTCAGAACAACTGCCTCTTATATATACAACCAGTCCAACAATAATGATGGCAGTGCGGAACAAATTTGGCAATCTCAAACCCACAGTTTACGGGGGTGTTCTGCATAACATAGAGGAACTTTACATCAAAGACAGTGGTAGATGATAACTGTTTGGCGACAGGTAAAAAGAATATTTAGTGCATTAAACTATGGAAACTTACAGACTGAGAATATTTTACAACAAAACTGGTCCTGCTATCTTTATATCCAGCAGGAATCTTCTCAAGATCATTGAACGGACATTAAGGCGGATAGATATACCAATGAAGTTTACTGAAGGATTTAATCCGCATCCAAAGATAAGTTTAGGACATTCTCTGCCTTTGAATATTGCCGGGGAAAATGAATCTTTTGATGTTTTTCTTTACAAAAAAATTGACCCTGTGGAAATTCTTGAAAAATCAAAGAACATTCTTCCTGAGGGGATTATCTTTCATTCTGCACGGTGGCTTGACAAAAATACTCCTTCTGTGAACAGTCAGGAAACCTTTGCAAAATACACCTTTGAAAAAGAAGAAGGGGTAAACATTGAGCCCCTGCTCAAAAATTACGGCAAGATACTTTCATCAGATGAGAAAAGAACTTCTCTCCTGATTAAAATAAACAATTTCAGTCACAAAAAACTCACCGGCCTGCTGCTTAACGGCTCTGTAAAAAGCATTAAGAGGGAACTCCTGCAGGAGAATTAAAATGAAAACCTACAGAATGCTGATAAGTAACGAACAATTTTTGACACGCGTGGTAATTATGGCGGACAACCGCGTGGAGTATTTGTTTATCACCCGCCCGGATTTACATACAGGTGTTGGAAACATCTATAAGGGACAGATTGAACGGGTTATTTCAGGACTGAATGCAGCATTTGTAAATATAGGCGAATCAAGAAACGGCTTTCTGCCCTTTGCAAAAGAAGAACCCTTGTATCATGTAACTGAACCTTCTGATGAAGCAACTGAACAATCTAAAAAACCTTATAAGGTAGGTGATGAAATAATCGTTCAGATTTCAAAACCCGGGACAGGTGATAAAGGCATGAAACTTACAACCAAGATCTCAATCCCCGGCAGGTTCATCATTCTGATTCCAGATTCATCCCTCGCAACACTTTCAAAAAAAATAACCGACAGGGCTGAAAGAGAACGCCTGCTGAATATTGTCAAAAAAAGGATTTTTGATAATACGGGTTTTATAATACGAACTGCGGCGGAAGGTAAAAGCGAACGTTACATCGCAAGAGAATTAAAGATACTGCTTAATACATGGAGTAGAATCCGTCGTTACTCCCGGGCAAAAAAAACTCCAGCAGTTCTCTGGAATGAACTGCCCATCTTTAAAAATGTTGTAAGGGACTATGTAACCGCTGATTTTAAAGAAATTATTGTGAATGACGAAATAATATTCAAAGAGGTTAAAAAATACGTCAACCTATTTGTTCCGGAAATGCACAGCAAGGTTTTATTACATAAGGAAAAAGAATATCCGCTATTTATAAAATATGGCATAGAACGAGAGATTGAAAGGTTCCTATCAGATAGGGTCTCTCTTCCTTCCGGAGGTTATCTAATAATTGAAGAAGGTGAAACCCTCAATGCAATTGACGTAAACACCGGCAGCAGCGAAAAAAACAACCTGAGCGCAACGATTTTAAATACAAACATTGAGGCAGCGGAAGAAATTCCGAGGCAGATACGGGTGAGAAATCTATCAGGACTGATAGTTGTTGACTTTATAGATATGAAACATCAGAGGGAGAGAAGAAAGGTCTTCAAAATACTGAATGATAACCTTGAAATAGACAAGGCTGAAACAAAGATTCTTTCCATATCCGAACTTGGAATTGTTGAAATGAGCAGGGAAAAAACGGACTTTAAACTTTCGGATATCCTTTTAGACAGGTGTGAAAAGTGCAAAGGCACAGGCTACGTAAAAAATGCTCATTTTGCCGCCCTGAAATTCAGGAATGAACTGTTTTCCTATCTTTCCAAAAATCCTGGGAAAAAAACTGCTGTGGAAGTGTCATCGGAACTTTACAACTTTATTCTTAATGAACCGACGCTTTATGACCTCCTCAAAAAGAAAAGGATATCCTTGCATCAAAATTCAACGCTTGAACTTGAAAACTACAGGTTTAATCCGTCCGAACGCAGAAATTCTCTCTTTTCCTCTATATCAGAGTTTGAAAAAAAGGAGGTAATTTAACTTGACGAAACTGATTTTAGAGTGTATATTGTTGAGAACTGTTTTTTGGAGGAAACAACCATGGCAAAAAGATATAAGGTAAACGGCATTCAGGGGTATCAAAAGATAATAACACCGGAAAACTCAGACCTTAACAAACTCAATTTCGCGTTTATAAAAAATTCTGCAGGGGAAAGGTTTGCAGGTAATACCAACGGTGAAGAAACCGCCTTTATAATAACCGAGGGTAGTATAAAATTTTTTCTTGAAGGCAACCTGATGGGCGAGATGCAAAGAAAAAACGTTTTTGATGAACCACCTTCAGCCGTTTACCTGCCACCTTATTTAAATTATTCCGTTGAATTTTCAGAAAATAGCGAGATATGCATTGTAAGTTGCAAGGCAAAAGGAAGTGGGAAACCACGATTTATAGAAACAAAGAGCGTGCATTTCAAAAGAGAAGGGGAAGACAACTATATGAGGAACGTTGCCGAAATAATTTCCGAAGATTTCCCTGCAGAAAGACTTATAGTTGGTGAGGTTATAACTGACCCTGGCAACTGGGCAAGCTATCCACCGCATAAACACGATACTAACAATCCTCCTGAAGAAACCGCATTTGAAGAACTTTATTTCTTTAAGATAACCCCTAGAACAGGCTTTGGAACAGTAAGAGTTTTTAATCAGGATGAAGATAATATCTTTCTTATAAAAAATGATGAGGTGCTGACGATACCAAAAGGATACCATCCGGTATCCGTTGCCCCTAAGCACCGCATTTACTATCTGTGGGCTCTCGCGGGGGAAACAAGAAAGTGGATTTCTTACGTTCATCCTGATTATAGATTAAACGGCAAAACCTAAGATGAAGTCTTGCCCCATTACAAATTGAGGACTTTCCAGTTTTTTGAGGGGAGAAGATTTTAAAAACAAAATCAAGGGAAGAGTTTTTCCGAATCCCTAAACCCGTCTTTTAAGAGTGAGAGGTAAAGGAGAAAAATGGAATATCTGAACAGATTGTTTTCTTTGAAAGGGAAAATAGCAGTAATTACAGGAGGAGGAGGTATACTGGGTTCTGAGATAGCAAGGGCAATGGGAAAAGCAGGTGCAGAAATGCTGGTCATATGTGACATAAAGAACGCCAAAGAGATAGCCGAAAAATTTAAAAAGGAAGGACTTAAGGCAGATGGATTTTTCATAGACGTTTTGAAAAGGGAAGCCATTGAAGAAACAGCAAAACGTATAATAAAGGAGCATGGTAAGGTTGATATTCTTGTGAATGCAGCAGGCGGGAATATAAAAGAAGCCACCACTTCCGAAGACCTGTCTTTTTTTGACCTTCCCATTTCGGGACTGGAAAGGGTAATTGCACTTAACCTTTTTGGCGGCGCTATACTGCCTTCCCAAGTATTTGGCAAGGAGATGATAAAAAATCCTGAAGGAGGTTCCATTATAAACATTTCATCAATGAACGCATTCAGACCGCTGACGAGGATACCCGGATATTCGGCAGCAAAAGCCGCAGTAAGTAACTTCACGCAATGGCTTGCCGTTCACCTCGCACAGGAATATAACAAAAAAATACGGGTCAATGCAATAGCACCCGGGTTTTTTCTAACAACCCAGAACAGATATCTGCTCCTTGATGATAAAGAAAACCTGACGCCCAGGGGAAAAACAATAATAAATCATACCCCTATGGGAAGGTTCGGAGAAAAGACAGATTTATCAGGCATCTGTATTTATCTCGCTTCAAACGCATCATTGTTTGTAACCGGTACTGTTATCCCTATTGACGGGGGTTTTAGCGCTTTCTCAGGAGTATAATTAAAAAACATCGCCCATTACCGTGAAGGCGGAGAGGAGAAGCAGACTGAAAAATAAAATTATAAAATCCTCACATATAGAGACAGAGGTTCGGGACTCGGGATTGGAGGTTCGGGAAAGACAAAAGAAGAGAAAAGTTTTTCCGAATCCCTAATCCCAGCTTTTAAGAGCGATGAATAAAGGAGGTAACGAAAATGGATAAGGCAGACATTGGAATGATTGGAATGGAGGTTATGGGAAGAAGCCTTGCACTGAATATTGAAAGCAGAGGATACACAGTTGCGGTATTCAACAGGACAGAATCAAAAACAAGGAATTTCGCAGAGGGTCCGGCGAAAGGTAAAAACTTTATTCCTTGTTACGAACTTCAGAACTTCGTAAAATCTCTGAAGTCTCCAAGAAAGATAATGCTGATGGTAAAGGAAGGGGCTCCTGTTGACGGATTCATAGAAAAACTGGTTCCTCTTCTTGACAGAGGTGACCTCATAATAGACGGTGGGAATTCTTTCTTCAAAGATACGATAAGAAGAAATTCCGAACTTACAGAAAAAGGCATTTTCTTTATAGGCACCGGCGTTTCGGGAGGAGAAGAAGGAGCACTCAAAGGACCGGCAATTATGCCTGGTGGACAACCCGAGGCATACAAACTTGTTGAAAAGATATTTTCAGATATTTCCGCAAAAGCACAAGATGGAGAGCCCTGCGTTACATACATAGGTCCGAACGGGGCAGGGCACTTTGTAAAAACCACACACAATGGTATTGAATACGGAGATATGCAGTTAATAGGAGAGTGTGTATGGGTTTTGAAGAAAACAGGAATGAATGCAGAAGAGATAGCCAGTACTATGGAACAGTGGAACGGAGGTAATGATATACTACGTTCTTATCTGATTGAGATAACTGCAGACAGTATGAAAGAAAAAAAGAAAGAAGGGGAAGGATACCTTGTGGATGTGGTAGCAGATATAACGAGAATGAAAGGTACCGGTACATGGACGGTACAGAGTGCCATGGAACTTCTTGTTCCAATTCCCACAATAGCGGCAGCCGTCTTTTCAAGGGAGATGTCTCAGGATAAAGACCTGCGCCTTCAGATGGCGAAAATACTAAAAACGCCTGAAGGGAAAAAACTCAGAGAGAGTAAAAAGAAACTGATGGATATCGCCCACGATGCTCTCTACATAGCCAAGATATCTTCCTATGCCCAGGGATTTGCATTACTGCAGGCGGCATCAAAAAAATACGGGTTTGACCTCAAACTCGGCCAGATAGCAAAGATATGGCGTGGAGGATGTATTATACGGGCACAGTTCCTTGATGAGATAACAAAGGCATACGAAGAAAATCCTGAACTTCCCAATCTGCTTGCATCTCCAAAATTTTCCGGATTTGTAAATGAAAACCTGTGGAAACTGGCTAAGTTTATTGATATTGCACACCGGTCAGGTGTACCGGTTCTCGGAATGGCGTCTTCCTACGACTACATACTTCAGATTGCTTGTCCTGTAATGGTTTCCGCACAGGTTGCTGCATTCCAGAGAGACTATTTTGGGGCACATGGATATTTTAAAATTGGTGGAGAAGGGCAGCCAGAGATAGTGAAAGACCCTGAAGGTAAGATAAGAGAATTCCATATTGAGTGGATGGTTGACGGAAGACCAGAGAAGGAGATAACCAGGTAAATTCCCTCACTCTATTCCTCCCACCTGAGAGTGGAGGAAACAGGAGGGGATGATAGTAAGAGGTGGATTATGAGAATGAATGCGGTAATAGCACAGAGCGGAGGACCGACTGCTGTCATAAACAACAGCATACGAGGAGTTATAGAAACTCTTAATAAATCGGAGAGGATTGACAAAATCTACGGCGCAAGGATGGGGATCATCGGGGTATTGAAAGAAGAATTGTACGACATCACTGCCCAGAATCCCCAACAGATAAAACTTCTTTCCAGAACCCCTTCTGCAGGAGTCATGGGAAGTTGCAGGTACAAGATAAAAAGCGAAGAAGATATGGAAAGAATTCTTGAAGTTTTTAAAAAGCACAATATTGGATATTTCTTCTACTGCGGGGGCAATGACTCTATGGACACGGCAAACAAGGTAAGCCGGTTTGCAAAGGAAAAAGGGATGGATATTATCTCCATCGGAATAGTGAAAACAATAGATAATGATGTGGGCGGCAACCTTCAGGATAATGGAACTTTTGCCGTCTGTGACCATAATCCAGGATATGGAAGCGCTGCAAGGTATACCGCAACCAACATACTGGAGGCAGATCAGGAAAACAAGGCAAGTTATACAACCGACCCTGTTCTTGTCATATCTTCAATGGGAAGAAAAATCGGGTTTATCACGGCATCCGCAAGACTGGCTGATCCTGAAAGAAAGATGCCGCTTCTAATTCTACTGCCCGAGGCATTTAACAAAAACAGACCTGAGAACAACCTTGAATTTATTACTGAAAGGGTAAATGAAAAGATTGACGAGTTTGGAAGGTGCGTCGTAGCCATAAGCGAGGGTCTGGAAATCGGTGATCTTGATATCCTGTATGACAATTTCGGACATGCACAGTTCGGGGCATCCGGGAAGTCAGTTGAACAGGTACTTATCAACTACCTTAACGGTCTGGACAGGAAAGACAGCAAGGGATATTCGGCAAGTCGCCTGAAATGCAAAGGTATAGCAAGGTGCGAGAAGCCCGGCACAAAACAGAGAAGGGAGTTTGCAACAATATCCCAAACTGATCTTAAGGAAGCGTATGAGGTCGGAAAATATGCCGCAAAAATAGCTCTGAAAGGGGAGAGCGGTTATATGTCAACGATTATCAGACAGCCCGGAAGCATCTATAAGGTACATTACGACAAGATTGAACTGGAAACAGTTGCAAACGCAGAGAGAAAGTTCCCTGAAAGATGGATTGCCGCAAATAAGATAGATGTAACGGACGAATTCATTAATTGGGCAATGCCCTTAATCGGGGGCGGACTTCCTGAATTTGCCAGATTTGAAGAGATATTCGCAGAAAAAAAGTGTGCGGATTATACTCCAGTAGCGTACCGATAACTCTACCTTTTTCCTCTCCCTTGATGGGGTGCTGGTGCGACGAGTAAGGAGCACCGTATAGCACAGAGGGCGAGTCGGTGA
>DYKC01000028.1 GCA_020722825.1 Vermiphilus sp. | reverse complement strand
AAACTGAAGTTCCCAGAGTTTGTAGTAGTCCCCCTTCTTTTCAAAAAGTTCTTTGCGGCTGCCATCTTCTGTTATCACACCATTCTTGAGCACGATTATCCTATCAACATTACTTAAGGTAGAAAGGCGGTGTGCGATGATGAAAACAGTGCGTCCTTCCATTATCTTTTCCAGTGCCTGCTGAAGCATCTTCTCGGAGTTGCTGTCAAGAGATGCTGTGGCTTCGTCCAGAATAAGTATGTCGGGGTTTTTGTAGATAGCCCGCGCTATGGAAATAAGTTGCTTCTGCCCACCGGAAAGGGTTGTCCCGCGCTCACCAACAACTGTCTCGTAACCTTCAGGTAAACTCTCAACAAACGTCTTTATGCAGACATCTTCCATCACCTGCTCTATTTTTTTCGCATCAGGGCTGGCAGAAAGAATGATGTTTCTTCGTATCGTGTCGTTAAACAGGATGGGCTCCTGTGTTACAAACCCTATGTGGTCCCTCAAAGAATGCAGGCTAAAACTCCTGATGTCTTTTCCATCCATCAGGATTTCTCCAGATGAGGGTTCGTAGAATCTCAGGAGGAGTCCTATAAGGGTGGTTTTTCCCACGCCTGTTGGTCCTACTATGCCCAGTTTGCCGCCTCTCGGAACAGAAAAGGATATGCCTTTCAAAACGTTCGTCTTCCCATACGAAAAAGAGACATTGTTAAACTCAATCTTCTCTTTCAACCCTGTAAAGACCTCTCTACCGATATCTTTTATCTTACTCTCTCTGTCAAGCACAGAAAAAAGGCGCGGCAGGGCAGAACTGTCATGTTTAAGGCTTGCATATGCGTTCCCGATACCCTTCAAGGGGCTTATGATGGAGAAGAGTGCAACGAAAAAAAAGAAAAGAAATCCTGAACTGAGTGTTCCTTCAAGCACCTTCCTTACCCCAAAATAGAGCAGGCCGCTTGCCCCGAACACGGAAACTATTTCGGTGAGCGGTCCTATCAAAAGGGTCCTTTTTGTGGCAGACATAACGGTTTTGAAGATACGTTCGTTTTCTCTTTTAAACCTCTCTGTAATGTCGGTTTCCTGATTATATGCCTTTATTATCTGCTGTCCGTAAACACCTTCATGTATGAGGTTACCTATCCTTCCATATGCCTCCTGAATCTTTCTGCCGAGTTTGCGCAGTTTTTTACCTATCCGGTATATGGGAAACAAAACGGGCGGGAATATCAGCATTGACAGAAGGCTCAGTTTCCAGTCTATGGTAAATATGATAACCAGATAGACAAGCGCAAGAACACACTGAAACAGGAACGCGGGAAAATTCGTTACAAAAGCACGCATCAAAAGGTTAACGTCATAGATAATCCTTGAGGTGAGTTCTCCCGAATGTCCCTGTGTGAAAAAGTCCATTGAAAGTGTGGCAACCTTTGAGTACAACCTGTTTCTTATGTCGGTGAGGAGGCGGTTGCCGAAGAAATGAAAGTTGTAGTGGTTAAGATATAAAAATAAACCTTTCAAAAAGATGGTTGAAAGGATAAAAGCGATGAGATATGTAAGCAGTAGACCCGGAGACAGTGCGTTTATGTTATATACAATGGGTTTTAATCTGACACTGACTACCTCCGGCAGATTTTCCGGGAGTATAATGCTTTTACCTGCAATAATCCTGTCCATAAGCGGCACTATTGAAGATATGGATATGCCGCTTAAAAGGGCGCTCAACACCATAAAAATCATACCTAAGACAAAATACCTCCACCGGATTTCAGTATATTTCCGAAGTTTCAGATATTCTTTTAACATAGGCTATTTCTTTCCACCTGTTTCAGGAGAAACCCTGCAACCTTCTCACTTACCTTGAGACTGCCCATCTGTTCTTTGATAGAGCGGAGTCTTTCCATCTGTTTTCTGTAAGGTTCACCCTTGTTCAGTATATCCAGACAGTTGTCAATTATCTGCCCGTAAGGAAGATGCTGTATGTACTCGGGTACAACTTTTTCCCCAAGCAGTAGATTGACAGGACTTACCATACTTAATTTTACCATTATTTTCGCCAGAAGATAATTTAAAACAGAGGTCTTGTAAAAAACAATAAGAGGTTTTCCCAGCAGTGCAACCTCAAGATTAACCGTCCCGCATGCAGACAAAACAAGGCAGGACTCTTCTATGACCCTGTGCGGAGTCCCTTCCAGAATTCTGAAAGATGTCCCGTATTTTTTCAGGATAGATTCTTCTGTCTCTTTTATGGAACTGTCAGATGCTGAAAGCAATACCTCAAGTGATATTTTCTCTGAAAGTTTTTTCACTACCTTTATGAACACCGGCAGAAGGTACCTGACCTCTTCCTCTCTGCTGCCCGGCAAAAGCCCGATGACAGGTCTTTTTTTATCACTGTCTGCCTGCCGGTCTGCCGAAAGGTCTTTTAGAAGGTCAGATACAGGATGCCCGAACCACCTGCACAAAACCCCTTCCTTCCTGTATATCTCCTCTTCAAAAGGAAATATGGGGATGACGCCCCTTATATATTTTTTTATTGTTTTTATCCTGTTATAGTTGTGCGCCCATATCTTCGGAGGGATGTAGTAAAAACAGGGAAATTTTTTTCCAAGCACCTGAGCCATTTTGAGATTAAACCCGGGGTTGTCTATAAAAACAATTAAAGAAGGATTCTGTTCCTCTAGGGCACCTTTTATTTTTTTGAAGGAGCGGTAAAACCGGTGTATGTTTTTCAGGACGTCGGAAAACCCCATCTTCCCGTAAGGCAGACCTTCAATGAAAATATCAAGACCTTCTCTCATACCGGCGCCTCCGGTCCCTATGATAAAAATCCCGGGTGAGAGTTTTCTGAGGTTCTTTACCAGCAGTGCACCGTAGTTATCTCCTGACTTTTCCCCTGCAAGAATCGCTATTTTCATCAGAACCTACCGCCTATACCGAGGAGCCAGATATTGGTATCTATGCCTGAATTGGGCTCGCCCAGAAACCAGTTGGAAATATGCCTGCTTCTGTATTCAAGAGAAATTTGTGTGTTCGGCAGACTGCATGAAATGCCGTATCCGATCTGGCTTGCAAAATTAAACCCGCTGGTCTGGTCCTCTGTTTCCTGGGATATCAATATTACCCCGCTGCCTCCTCTCAGGTAGGGTTTAAGAGGAAACTTCCAGGGGACGGTATACTTTATGAAAAAAACACATCCGATTTCACCGTTTTCATCAGGGGAAGAGAGAAAAGAAACAAATGGTTCAAGTTGAAACTGGAAGTTTCTCCAGAAACTCCGCTGGTTGTACAGATAATTCAGGTCAAGTGCCACCGTATGATGGATGTACTCCAGCCCGTTTTTAAGGTCGCCGTAACCGTAGCCGAAAAAGAATTCTCTGGAAACAGGTTTTTTGATGTCAAAAGTCATTGCATGAATGGAAGATAAAAGACAGATGGCGCTAAAAGCCCCCATCTTGGCGGCGGGTTGGTCAAGGTTTAATGCGCTTGAAGGGACAGCAGACAGAAAGAAAAAAGTAAACAAAAATCCTATCATTAAAACGTACCTGTGAACCATACATACTCCTGTCTTCAATCTGTTTTTGGGGTACTGCTTTTATGCAGAAGATACTCTTTTTCCCATAAAGGGTCCACATATTTCCTGTATTCTTTATTGTACTCAGGCATACTGCCTTTTTCTATAAACCCGAGGTATTCTTTTGCCCCATCGTCCGTAGGAAGTGCACCTGTCTCCTTTACTATTTTATAGAAGCTCTCGGAGTTGTCCCTAATGGCACAGGGGGCAAGAAGGTTACCGCACTTTTCCTTCGGTTGTTTTATCCAGTATTCATCCTGCCACTTTCTTATCCGTTTAAACAGTGGTGAGTTTATGGCATCTACTATGTTTTTTCCACTCCCATACAGTTTATATAGGTTCCCGTATTCCTTGTCTATGAAGGGTATAAAAACACAGGGTGTTATGGCTCCGTCCCACATTATGTAAAAATATCCTCCGCCTCTGGCAGCCGCCATGCACCCGTCAGAAGCGGTTCCTGAATTCCAAAAGTCGGCTATAAAAAGTTCCCTTTCTCTTACAAGTCCCCAGATTCTTTTTAACATCTTGTATCTCTGTTCCGGAGTTACCATCAGGTCAAGGGATGGCTGTCTGCCTATCGGCATATACTGGAAATACCATCCGTACATAACACCCTTCTCTTTAAAATAGAGGTTCACAAACTCGTCGGATAGTAAAAGGTCTGCATTGTATCTTGTCGGAGTTACGGAGATACCGAAAGGTACACCATACTCTCTCAGGTTGTCCATAGCCGCCATTATCTTTTTGAATACCCCTTCGCCCCGCCTTTTATCGGTCTCTTTTTCAAACCCCTCTACTGAAATGGCAGGGGAGAAGTTGCCTAACTGGCTCAGTTTCTTCGCAACATCCTTGTCTATGAGCGTTCCATTGGTATAGGACATAAAGTAACTGTCCGAGTGTTTCTCAACTATGTCCAGTAGGTTCTTCCCGCTGTCTCTGTAGAGAAAGGGTTCTCCGCCAGAGATAACAAAGAAGTATGCTCCGAACTCTTTTTTTATCTCGGTGATGACCCGGTCAAATACCTCGTATTTCAGGGTGTAGGGGGTGTAGATATCCCCGGCATAACACCCCTTGCACCTCAGGTTGCAGACGTTGGTTGGAGATATCGTAACGAAGCAGGGGGGTCTGAAGCCATGTTTTGATTCAAAGGTGTGTCTTATATGAATACCTTCAAGGAATACTTTTGCAAGAAAAACCCTTGAAAGCGTCTTCGTGCAATTCGGAGAGATGGAACTGTCGTCAAATGCTTTTTCAATGGAACGTAAAAGAGCCTTACCCATATAGTATCTGTCCTCATTAACCTTGTCGGGTCTGTTGCTGGTCTTAAAGGCCATTTTGTAGGTCGCTTTTGCCATGGAGTTTATCAGGGCTCTTCTCGTCACGGGATTTCTCAAACTTGCGTTCAGCAGCCCCTGGATTATCTTACGGGAGGCCCCTTTTTCCATAATGTTTAAGATTTTTTCTTCGGTCATAATAGCCCCTCCATGTCCATCGTAAATATTTGTGTTGACATAGATATTGGTATGATTTTACTATAAAAAACACATTTCATAAACCCTTACGACGGATAACCCCCCCTCCGAGAAGAACATCGTCCCTGTAAAAAACAACTGCCTGTCCCGGAGTTATTGCCCACTGCGGTCTTTCAAACCTTATCCTCAGGTTCCCGCGGTTATCCGCCGGTTCAACCACAGCCGTAGCGGCTGTGTGCTTGTAACGTATCTTCGCATTGACCTTCAGTGGAGCATCAATCTTTTCAAGACTGACAAGATTTACGTTTTCTGCGATAAACTGCCTGCCATAAACATCTTTCTTTTCTCCCACAACTATGTGGTTTTTCGCCGGGTTTATCCCGATAACGTAGAGAGGACTTTTTGCTGCTATACCCAGTCCTTTTCTCTGCCCTATCGTATATCTGAAAATCCCTTTATGTCTGCCCAGAACCCTGCCGGTCCTGTCCACAATAGGCCCTTCTTCCATCCTGTCTTCAAAGAGTAGAGACCTGTCTCCGCTGATAAAGTCCTGGCTTTCCTTTTTCTCTGACACAGGCAGGTTATATTTTTTTGCAAGAGCGCGCACCTGTTTCTTTTGATACCTGCCGAGAGGAAAGATAGACTGCGAAATCTGCTTCTGTGTCAGTAAAAAGAGAAAATAACTCTGGTCCTTTTCAGTGTCAGTGGCTTTTTTCAGTGTGTACCTGTTAAGAGTTTTGTCGTATTCAGCACGGGCGTAGTGTCCTGTTGCAAAAAAGTCAAAATGAATGCCGGATAGAGAGGATGCTTTATCCCGCAGAAGACCAAACTTGAGAAGTCTGTTGCAGACAACGCAGGGGTTGGGGGTACGTCCGGCGAGATACTCTTTTTTGAAGTATTGCAGGACCTCTTTCGCATATTCTTTTGACAGGTCAACTATGTACAACCTTATGTTAAGCAGTTCAGCCACCTTCTTTACATCTTCAATCTCTTTCCCTTCAGGGCTGTAACAGGCAGACCTGAGAGATTCTGCTTCCGGTTTTCCCGTTTCTGCCCACAGGTTCATAAAAGCACCGGTTACATCATATCCCTGTTCTTTCAGCAGATATGCCGCAACCGAAGAATCAACGCCGCCGCTCATACCAACCAGTACCTTCTTTCGCATTTCAGTCTACAGCCACTACCTCTTTTACCTCAGGCACCTGCTCCCTAATAATTGCCTCTATACGCATCTTCAGGGTAATCGTAGAGAAAGGACAGCCCCTGCAGGCCCCCTTCAGTCTCACACTTACCTTCCCGTTTTCATCAACATCAACAACCTCGCAGTCTCCACCCTCCAACTGCAGAAATTTTCTTATCTCTTCCACTGACTTCTCCACCTTTTCTTTCAGACCCATTGTTTCTCCTCTCTATGAACTATAAACAGCACAGGAAATTTCTGGAAGCCGCAATGTGGCGACGCAAGAAGACTTTCTGTAACCGGTATCTTACTCTGATACCTATTGTTTGTCACGGTAGTCACGGTAGTCCTTGATAGCCGCTTTCAATCCCTCTTCTGCCAGCAGGGAACAGTGCTTTTTTATTGGAGGCAGTCCCCCGAGAAAGTCCACCACCTCCTCATTGGATATCTTTTCCGCTTCCTGCAGGCTTTTTTCTTTTGCAAGTTCAGTTATAACAGATGAAGTTGCTATTGCCGCGCCGCAGCCGAATGTCTCAAACTTTATGTCGTCTATTATGTTGTCCTTCACCTTTATATAGATCTTCATAACGTCTCCGCATACCGGATTTCCAACGGTACCCACGCCGTCCGGATTCTCTATCCTGCCCATATTTTTGGGATTCCGAAGATATTCATAAACCTTCTCGGTATATTCCATCGCAGTCCTTTATATGTACTCTATCATCCTTTCAAGTGAATGCCTTGCTTTTTCCATAATCTTTTCTGGAAGTGTTATCTCATACCTCTCCCTCTCAAGAGCGTTTTTAAGACTTTCAACAGTTATCTTCTTCATGTCATAACAGGTTTTTGCTGAGCCGAGTGAATAAAAACTCTTCTCAGGCACCTCCTTTTTAAGGCGGTATATCATCCCCTCCTCGGTTCCGATAACAATCGTTTCTGCCTTTGTTCCTTTCGCTCTTCTCAGCATACCAGAGGTTGAATAGATACCGTCTGCTAGTTCCTGTACCTCCGGGTTGCACTCTGGGTGTACAAGTATTTCCGCAGAAGGATAGGTTTCCCTTGCCGTTTTAACCTCCTCGGCGGTAAATCTTCTGTGTGCGTAACAGTAACCATCCCAGCAGACTATCTCTTTCTCCTGTACGCGTTTCTTCACATAATAGCAAAGATTTCTGTCCGGCAGGAATATTATCTTTCTGGTAGGAACATTTCTTACCACCTTCTCCGCGTTTGCTGAGGTACAGCATACGTCGGTTATCGCCTTGATTTCGGCAGATGTGTTTACGTAAGAGACTATCCATGCGTTCGGGTGTTTTTCTTTCAGTTTCAAAACCTCGTCCGGTTGGGCCATGTCAGCCAAAGGGCATCCCGCATCAATCTCTGGGATGAGGACTTTTTTCTCCGGGGATAAAATCTTTGCAGTCTCTGCCATGAACCTCACCCCGCAGAAAATAATAATTTTACAGTCCAGTTCAGTTGATTTTTTTGCAAGTTCAAGAGAATCTCCAAGAAAATCGGCAATATCCTGGATTTCCGGTACCTGGTAGTTATGCGCCAGTATCACCGCTCCTTTTTCTCTCTTCAGTCTGTCTATGCTTTTCTTCATTTCTTCCCGTTAATTACTATCTCAGGTATACGCTCCTGAATTCCTTTTTCAAGTTTATCCCGCAGGAGTTTCACCTTCTTTCTCTCTTCTTCCATTTCACCTACGGCTATCTCTGCCGCCCTGCCTATACCAATGATACCAGGTACATTCTCGGTACCGCTCCTCCTGCCTTTTTCCTGCTCTCCACCGTGGAGAAACTGAGAGATTTTAGTGCCTTTCCGCTACCTGCTCGCGCGCCCTGTCCACCGCCTTTCTGGCCTCTCTGGCAGGTTGATAAAGTGAGGACGGGTTGCTGAACCTTTCCCTGAGATAGGGAAGCATCGCCTGAATAACCCTTTTATCGCAGGGGGTGGTTGCATTATGGTCCATATATATCATAAATGCTCCTTCAGATGGTGGAGACCATCGCTTTCGTCGGGCATGCCTTGATACACACACCGCAGGCGATACATTTCTCGGCATCAAACCTTACGCTCATGGTCTTCCTGTCCTGGTACAGGGCACCAACCGGACACAATGGTATGCACACCGTGCAGGCCGTGCATAACTCCTCAATCATTTTTATATCGCTGGCTATTGACTGTACCCTTACACCAATTTCCTTGAGGTGCGTGATTGCCTTGATGAGGTTCCTGTCGGTTCCATACAGGGCAAGAACGAGGGTGCCTTCCTCTTCGGGTGTCACGTACGCCTTGAGTATATTGAACTCCAGGTCAAACTGTTTTACAAGACTGGACATAATGGGCTTGTCAACCAGTTTTCTGGGGAAATGCATAACGAATTTTTTTTGTTGAGTATCCATTTTAATTTTCCTCTTTCATCATTCTGAAACTGTATCCACTTTCCGCGGATGGAAAACTGAACAACCTTTCCGTGAGTAGAAAACTACCTTTCTGTATCCAGTCCTTGAGTGTCTCGGCTATTTCTCGCGCCTTTCTGTAACTGGAAAGTGAACCTGTCGGCACCTTCTTGTTGAGGATTGTTACCTCGCCGCTTTTAAGTTGTGCATAGTTCAGTTCTCCGAGAACCTTTCCTGTACGTCTAGGATAATCGCTGCTATAGTCCACCACAGGCGCATATATATCTTCATCGGGTATTGATGCCCACCTGACAATGTCCTCATCCAAAACAGGAATCGGAATCCCTATGCCTACGATTAAACTTACTCCGTAACCGGTCAGACTGGCTCCGCGCAGGTATTCAGACTTCATCTGTTTCAGGTCACCTATCAAGGCAAGGGTTGCTCCACCGGTAGTTGGTACTCCGTTTTTTGTCCTGCTGACACCGGGATTATACTGGGTTCCCCACCAGGCAACATATCCTATCCCTCCACCGAGAAAAATCCTTGTTCCGAAGCCTATCGTCGTAAGAAAGGGGTCCTTGAGGAGTGGCGAGAGTTGTCCGGCACTGCAGTAGTTAGCATTTCCCAGTTCAGGTTTCAGTATGCCCATATAGGTATATATGGTCTTCTTTGAAAGATTTACAGCAATGTTATAGTTCTGGTAACAGTTTCTCGGGTTAAACAAGAATGCCTCATTCAAATCCTTTAATTTTATACGGGTGGATACATGTTTATTAGGGTAGCAGTCGGTTCCGTAAGCACTTATCTCCAGGGTTATCTCCTTTCCTGCTACAAGGTCTTCTATGACGTGTCCCCCTCCATACCTGAAGGCACCGGGATGTTCGGAGTTGCGCGGGTCGTCTTCCGGAAGTGCCGCAGCCCCGAGATAGGTATCAACCGCCGCAATGCCTGCATAACCGGGAACCCCGTTGAGATAGACCCTTCCTCCGCCTATCTTAACCCTGGGACTTGAATGTCCAAAGTTAAGGAATACCCCTGATGAACACATTGGTCCAAAGGTTCCGGTTGTAACAACATCTATCTCCTCAGACAGTTTCTTTGTAGGATGTTTTTTCGCAAGTTCAACAATCTCCTCTGCCGTGACAACTACCGCTTTTCCTTCCTTTATCTTTTTGTTAATTTCCGCAATTGTCTTTGCCATATAAATTCCTTTACCGACGAATCACAGATTAAGTTTTTCAGCAATCAGTGAGGCAGCCTTCTTCCCTGATAGTAACATCCCCCCGAAGATGGGTCCCATCCTCGGAGAACCATAAATGGCATTTGCCGCCATCCCGCAGACAAAAAGGTTGGGATACACCTCTTTCGTGTTTTCAATGAGAATCCTTTCGCCCTCCTGAGCCCACATAGACTTTTCTCCGCTGACCTTCAGTCCTCCAACCTTCCTTTCAACAATTCTGCATAACTCGCTGTCATGCCCGGTTGCATCAACCACTGCCTTCGCCTTTACGGCAAGTGGGTCAACATGAAGGTGTGCGAGAGTAACGGCTGACCAGTTCAAGACCACTCCCGTTATCTCCTGCCCTCTGATGACTACATCCTCCACGCCGATAAGGTTGTATATCTTAACGCCCTTTTTTATCGTTTTGAAAGAAAAGGCGGATATTGTTTCAAGTGCATCGGCGGTATAGAGTCCGACGTCATATTTTTTCAAACTGACGTCAAACTCATCCATAATGCTTTTTGCCTCTTCCTCCACCACAATATTGTTGAACATCATACCGCCTGCCGGCATTCCGCCACCTATCCTGAGGGCCCTTTCATAGACCGTTACCTTAAGACCCTTCAGTGCAAGATAATAGGCGCAGACAAGGCCTGAAGGTCCGGCACCCACAACCGCCACATCCACGTCAAGATTGGAAACAAACTCCTTCATATAGGTTTCAACTATCGCCTTTGAGATAACATTCTCTTCCATCATTCTCTCTTTCCTCCTGTCAAGTAGGCTTACTAAAAATATCTACATCATTTTACCACATCCGATGATTTTCTGCTCTTTTCTTCCGTGAGGTCCTTCAGTGTAATAGACGTCAAAACGTCTTTTATGCTCTTTTTCACCTTCATCCACAGACTTTTGGTTGAACAGTGAGCCTCCTGCTTACACATCTTCTTATGGTCTATGCAGGGGACCGGCGATATAGAACCCTCAAGAACCTTCACGATATTGAATATCTTTATCTCCGCAGGCCTTTTTATAAGGATGTAGCCTCCTCTGGCGCCGCTTATACTCTCAACAAAACCTGCTTTTTTTAGAGACAGCATTATCTGTTCAAGATAGTTGTTGGAAATCTTCT
>DYKC01000177.1 GCA_020722825.1 Vermiphilus sp. | reverse complement strand
AAGGCTCTAAAAATTCCTAAGATTACTTTCTGAAAAAAGATTGTTGGTAAGAAACATCTGCCTCCTTTTCTTCCTTTTCCCTTGCTATGCCTATGTTTTATAGAGATTTCTTTAAAAGAAGCGTCCAACTTGGGTATATTCAATACCGTTCACAACGTACAAAACGACGTACCGCTACAGAATATTGTCGCTATGTACGAAGCGATGATGGAATACGGAAGATATTAGTTCGCTCTTTCTCCGAATATTTTACTGCCGAGTCTTACAATGTTTGCTCCTTCTTCTATGGCAATTTTATAGGAGTTTGTCATACCCATGGAGAGATATTTCATTTCAACACCCGGCAGATTCAGTTCTTTTATCTCGTCAAAAATCTTTCTGGCCTTCACAAAATACGGCCGGGCATCCTCCGGATTGCCAAATTTCGGCCCCATGGTCATCAAGCCAAGAACCTTTATGTTCTTAAAGATTGAAATCCTTTTTACTAGGTCAATCGCATCTTTCGGTAACACACCTGATTTCTGTTTTTCCTCACCGGTGTTAACCTCAATCAACACAGGCATTACCCTGGAAATTTCAGCACAACGCCTATTAATCATTTCCGCCAGTTGGTAAGAATCAACTGTCTCAAGCATATCAAAAATTTCCACCGCTTTTTTGACCTTATTCTTTTGAAGGTGACCGATAAAATGCCAGGATACCCTCTTCCCTATTACATTAAAAACGTTCAGCGCTTCCTGAAGATAGTTTTCCCCGATAATTTTAACCCCCGCATCAATTGCCTTCAAAATCTCATCGGCAGTTCTCGTTTTCGCTGCTGCCACAAGTTCAACACCAGGTGGTAACTCTGCCAGGATCTCCTTTACATTTTTCTCAATCAATACATCCGGTTTCATTTTATTTATCACCCCCTGTAAATTCCCTTTTCATCAGAATACCTGCATGGGAAATAAACATTGCAGAGTTGCCCACTCCCGGGAAATATCCTTCATCGGCAAAAGGAAATCTGATCCGTGACATAATCTCTTTTATTGATGCTCCCGGCTTTGCAGCCCAGTCAAATGAAGCACTGCCGGAGTTATCGCCGTCAACAAAACCCTTCTTTTTCCATAAAGAGGCTTCATTACATCAGCCACCGGCAGAGGAATACCGCGTCTGTCAGAACCCCATTCCAGTTGGCTCATAAATATCCCCCCAACCGCATTGATATCTTTCATTATGTCCCTTATTATAAGGTACATTGCAAGAGAACTGTTAAACCTCTCATCATCCTTTTCATCCCTTAATTCTATTCTACCCCTGCATAAGGTATCAAACCAGTTTCTCATTTCTTTCAGTTCATTTTCGTTATATGCCCTTTTCTTCAGCATATCGCCAAGAGTTTCATATCAAGACGTGTTATCTCAATCCCGAAGGTGTTTCTCGTGGGGATGATGTGTGCAAGCAAGTACTGTCTCCATTCCCATTGAGTCGTGTCCAAAGACAACCACACGCCTGCCCTGCAGGAATTTGAAAGTGATAGCAGCATACCTTACCGGTGCACCCCCTCCATTTTTGATATACCCGGCAATTGTATCAGCGGTCATCTTGATAATATTAACGGCACAGTCTCTTGCTGCACTGTCCACTCTGGAGGTCGCAGGGTGCAAAAA
>DYKC01000176.1 GCA_020722825.1 Vermiphilus sp. | reverse complement strand
CATTACATGGTCTCCATAAGTTTCTGCAAGGCACGCACCGCCTTGTGAAAAGTGTTAATTGTTCTGTCTAGTCCCGGTTTCAGTGAGAGAAAACCATTGAAACTGCGGCACCGCATTATGGATATTAATTCTTTTATCTCTGCGTTCCCGTATCCGGGCAGGCGCGCATCTCCGGAGAACAGTCCGTCATTTACATACAGCACCCGTATCCATTTCCTCAAAGAAGTAGGGGTCCCGATAAAAGGTTTTTCCCCTGACGCTGCAAAGTGCGCGGGATTGAAAGCGAACCTTAGGGCAGGACTGTTAACTGTTTTAAGGATTTCAAGGCAGTCCTTTGAGCCGGCACCGCATGTATCCGTCATATTTTCCAGAACAAGCGTAATACCTTCCTTTTCCGCAAGAGCGGATGTCTTTTTCAGGTATTCAACGAGTTTTTCTCTGCCGTTCTTTTTGCCTGAAGGAGGACGGATAACTATGTATTCCGCGCTGAAAAACTTTGCAAGGGCGATACCCTTTTCCAAAATGCGGGGATTTCTGTCCGGGGTTATATCTGCGTCAATACCTGATATAGCAATTTTTGCGCCGGACAGTTTCTCTTTTAACTCCTGCAGGACTTTCTCTGGGGTCTCCAGCAGGGATTTGCCGCCAACTGTGCGCAATTCCACGTATTGTATTCCCTCCTTTTTGAGTGCAGATATGACCGCGTCCGTATCACCGGAAATTTCGTCGTTAACTGCGGTCAGCCTGAAGGGCTCACCTTTAAGATTGAGCCCGGAAATTTTCCATCTCTGCATCACGCAGTCCATACAGTTCGGATTGTCGCATAAAAACAGAGCAGGATTTTTCTTCAGTTCTTTCAGCAGGACCTTCACCATCTGCTTTGATTTTATCAGACGTGCAACGGCATTACCTATCTTCCCTATCTTCATCACTCCTGCTTCTAATAAAAGTCTGTCTACACCGATAAAGTTTCTGTGCGGTCCAGGGTATTTTTTCAGCACCTTAACTTGTTTCCTGCCAGATTGGTCGGTATACTCAACCCGGCGGTCAGACAGGTAAGGCAGGTCTGCATAATCCTCAACTGTATGCAGAGTGGTGTTCCTGTCCTGGTCAACGCCCAGCAACAGGATGTATCCGTCTGCGGCAACAAGCCTTCCGTATGGTGTATTTCTTCCGCACGCCGTAGGGGAGTTGATATGACCTTTGATAAATTCTTCAGATTTTGCACCCCATGCGGCAACGGAGTGCGTGGGATGGAAACTTCTTACCACGCCCGGACTGCCGCTAAATACCCTTGCGATGGTTGCATTGCCGAGGGGGTAGGGCATCATTACCGTGCCAGTTGTTCCGACCGTCTCCTGCAGTGCCTGAATAACAGTTTCTGCTCCGCCTTCCACCTCTCCGATACTGGAGAGGGAACTGTGAACGATAACCGCAGCACCCCTTTTCAGCCCGAGTTTTCGCAGTGCCCTTTTTATGTGTGTTTTAGTTATTTTCATCATGGGAAATCTCCGCCTCAATATTCAGTGAACCCCGTCTTGCCTATTTAATTATCACCCTTAATTATACCCTTCCCACACACTTTTGTCAAGTCTTTGTTAAGGTTGAGGCTCACCGGTTAATCTTCAGGTTTAACTGTCTAATACTTTATCACA
>DYKC01000175.1 GCA_020722825.1 Vermiphilus sp. | reverse complement strand
CTAATCCCACCATACAGAAGATTGCCAGTATCCTTATGAATAGTTTTATGAACATGTTTTCCCGATAATCATCCTCACTCTTCCGCCTGTGCCAGGGCGCAGGCGGACAAGAACCCTCTCCCATCAAGGTAGAGGGTAAATGGTGGATTTATTTAATGCCTTTGAGAATCTGTCTGCCTGGTTTCAGGACAATGGATGTCTTTCCATAAACAAAGGTGCCTTTTAGCCCTTTCGGTAGTGTTATCTCCGCATCTAAGGACTTCCAGTTTTTGTCTGGCCCAGTATCCGCAACACGTTCTCTTTCAGAATTACCCTGTACGATAAAGCGTGTTTGAAACGTTATCTGTGCGCTGGGACGGAAAATGCCGAAATTCCATACCACTGCCGCAAGAAAGTTATCTCCTTTTCTGAGAAATTTAGCCATATCAACGGTTTCAAAAAACCACCTGTTCATATCCCCCGGCATGGTCCCCTGCAAACAGAATGTCCGTTGACAAAAAGATGATAACAGTTGTCTGCTGATATATGAATGATGAAAGACCGCGGGACGTTTTTTAAACGGAATTTTTTGCGGAAGTAAAAAACCCCAAAATCATTTAAGGGGACATCGGGATTAAAAATCCATGATGCTGTCCAGGGTTTTTCAAGTATCTCTTTGTTTATATGTTGAGTAGACATTTTTTCTCTCCCAAATCCCACTTTAATTCCCACTTTGACAAAGGGGAAGGCAGGGGGATTTATCCATAGTATCTCGTCTCCCCGGAAGGTTTATATCTGTTTGAATTTGCAATATTATACATTTTTTGACTTGCTGTTAAAACTGGAGTAAAATATCCTATCTGTTTGGAGAGAGAGATGAAAAACAAAATAAAGGTGCTGGTAACAGACCCTCTTGAGCAGGAAGGTATTCAGATATTAAAGGACCAGGGGTTTGAAGTTAAAGAAACAGGGAAACTCACTCCTGAACAACTCTGCGAAATAATTGAAGATTATGATGCAATTATCGTAAGAAGCGCCACAAAGATAACCGCGGAGGTTATAAAAAAGAGCAGCCGTCTGAAAATTATCGGGCGCGCAGGTGTTGGGCTGGACAACATAGACGTGGAAGCCGCCACACGTGCCGGCATTATTGTTATGAATGCACCTGAAGGTAATACCCTGTCCGTCGCTGAACACACCATAGCAATGTTGCTGGCACTGGTAAGAAACATCCCTGCTGCAGACCTCTCACTAAAAAGCGGCAGGTGGGAAAAGAAAAAGTACATAGGTGCTGAACTTTACAACAAAACCCTGGGCATCATAGGATTGGGCAGAATAGGAAGAAGAGTGGCAGTAATCGCTGAAAGTTTCGGGATGAAGGTTCTTGGCTATGACCCTTATATTGACAGAAATGAAATGGAAGGCTCTAAAATAAAACTTATAAGTTTTACGGGTCTCCTCAAACAGTCTGATGTTATAACACTGCACATTCCTTTTAACAATTCCACCCATCACCTTATTGGGGAAGAGGCGTTTGCAGCGATGAAAGACGGGGTAAGGATAATAAACTGTTCAAGAGGGGGTATTGTTGATGAAGAAGCTCTTGCCAGATATATTGCCAGCGGTAAGGTAAAAGGCGCTGCCATTGATGTTTTTGAAAAGGAACCCCCTACCGC
>DYKC01000174.1 GCA_020722825.1 Vermiphilus sp. | reverse complement strand
AAACTCCCCCTATTACTATGAATAAGAATATCTGTGACGATTACTTGAAGATAGTACATAATTATTCAGGAAAAACTAATTTCAATACTTTCAAACCACCCAATTCCAGAGAAATAGGAAGATTATTGTAGACCCCTATATTCTTGTCTTCCAAGACATCATATAAGCTATATTTTCTATTAAACAGGAGTTCCCCCTCAACTTTTGCACCTGATAAGCTATCATTAACTACAAAGAGATAAATATTTTCCCCATCAGTCAAATAATTGAGATTAAGGTGGCGGGATGTAGACTGACATATAGGAGGAGAACTGTTTAAATATTTAGACAAAGCATTATCCAAAAGCTCTGCTTGAAACTCCATATCCGCTGGACGCTGAAACCCTCCAGTAACAGCTCTATACCAACTCCCTGCATCAAACTCCACCGAAAGAGCTCCAGGAATTTTTGCTGAAGAATCTTTGTCGAAGATAATCTTACCTCCATTTTTAAGATACGCGGAAAGAATACGCGCACTCCTTTTTGTTAAAAAGTCGACGCCAGCAGATATAATGATATCAAAACCCTGAAGGGCTCTCCAATTTCTCATTTCATCTTCCAGAATCATCTCAAAGGGAATACCCTTTTTAAAGAGATAGTAAGCAATTGCGTCACACTGGTGAAGGTGTTTATATCTTTCAATAGGGTTCTTATGCCATATGTCAGCAAAAGCACGTGTTGTAGTTGAGTAAAGTATGCCTACTTGACCTTTAACCCTATAGAGACGTTCAATTCTATGGCAAACTGGGTTGATAAACTGACTATATATTTCTATTGCTGATTTAACATGTTCTTTAGTAAGTGATCTGCCAGGAAAATAGACTATTCCATTTGCCCCTTCGGAGAATGTCTGTAAAATAGAGCGTTTGAAGGCAGGAATAGACATAACTTTCCTTCCTCTTACCATTTCTGGGAAGGCATCATAAATAGGAATGTTTGAAAAGGTAGGAATCCCTTCTGGCATAAAATAAAGACAAAAACCATCGGCAACTTTCTCTTTCCAACCAGAAGGAGTGATATTGTTCATGTAAAACTGTACATACAGTTGGAAGTTTCTTATATGGCATGGGTCAAGAGTAACCCTTCTATTCGCTTTTATAAACTCTTCTGGCCTGCAATCAGGGATAGAAAGTTGTTTTCCTGAAAAATAGGCAGCCGCGGGAATGGTTAAGACAGGGAGATTTGGGTACTCTTTTTTTAGTCCGGCTGCAAGTTTTGTATAAAATCTTCTCATTTGATCTTTTTGAAACCTGTCCCAAAGGAGTACCGGATGAGACTCAGAGACAACGCCCTTCTTTGCATTTAAAAAATCATTATTGGATGGAGGACTAATACCATATTTTTCTTTAAACAGTTTTTTGCAACGTTCACACACACATCCTCCTGCCTGTACTCCTGGCTCGTCATCCAAACAAATTCCTCCGAAGGATTTGAATTTGGACATCTGTTGGACAAAAAAACGAAGACGTGAAATGAGTTCGTCTGTATTGCTGGAGAAACAGCGAAACTTGGGTTGCTCACTCCAGCGACAAATCTGCCCTTTGCCTGGAAGCGTTTCATTGAATATGTCCACTAGTGGAAAAACAGAAATGCCGGTACCTTCAAAGTGTTTGAATA
>DYKC01000173.1 GCA_020722825.1 Vermiphilus sp. | reverse complement strand
TGTGGAAACATAAACAGTATTACCTTTTTTGCTTTTTATCTCTTCTACAAACATTATTCTGGCTACCCTTTTTTACCACTTCTCTGTATTATACCTCAATAAGTATTCTGTCTGTAAGGGAGTTATCTTACTTTAAGGCAGGGTAAAATGCGTATTAAGACTTGTGCAAAGTCTGCGTAAATATGCCAGTCTCTGGTTTCGTTGGCGGAAGCCAGATTACTACGAGATACCTTGCCACGAATGCCGATGTGGTATAATAGGGTGGGCATTACCAGAAGACAGGACTCTATATCACGCAGGCTTTCACGATAAGTAGGTTGAGCGAAGGCCATATGCAGAAAAACTGGTCCAGACATGAAAATTTTTGAACCTTGTAATCTACGCTGTATCGGTCAACACATTTGTGAAATTCGGGTAACGGCAGTAATTTCATTAACTGAGAAAAGACTATTTGTCCGGTATACATAGGCCACTCCTTTAGGTTGCTTGTCGGAATGGTCTATTGTACTGTGAGTTGAAGTCGTTTACAAGGAAAAAACGGGTGGAAAGCAAGCGTATTAAGCGTTTTCACGATTTTCGTAATTCAACAGTTGGACAGCAGTGGTGGTAGATTAAAAAGAGGTGAAAGGCAGAAAGGCTGAGGATTGACCGGCTTTTTACTTTCTGACGCTAATACACTACCTACCATAGGTTAATATAACAAGAAAGGGGGAACTATTAAAAATGAAAAGACTTATAGCGGTTTCAGGCAGCAATGCGGGCGATAGCAACCTTAACAAGGATATCCTGAAGATTGCAGAGGAGGTCGGTTTTCTCATTGCAAAGAAAGGCGGGATACTCATCTGCGGAGGGCTTGGAGGCGTTATGCAGGCATCTGCCAGAGGAGCGAAAAGAGGCAGAGGCATCACCGTAGGCATACTGCCGTGGAAAAAGGAAACCGCAAATCCCTACATTGACATCCCCATAGCCACAGGACTGGGTTTTTTCAGAAACAACATAATAGTAAACTGTGCCGACAGTATCATAAGCATCTGCGGAAGGTGGGGTACCTTAAACGAAATCTCTATGGCAATGAGTCTGGGAAAGAGAACAATAATTCTTGACTGCAGCGGCGGGGTATCTCAACTCCTCTCTCAAAAAGATGTTATTAAGGACTTTAAGAAAAAACCTCTTATCGCCCATACGCCTGAAGAGGCAGTCTCCCTCGCCTTCTCCTCTTGACGGATCAACAACCATCCATTAGCAGACCTGCTCGCTATTCTTGATGAGTCAGATTCACTGCATAGGAAAGTTAGAATATTAATAGTAGATGACCAACCCGAGGTAATAAAAACCATCAAGATTTTATAAGGGAAAACCATCCGAATTTCCTAACACTGCCCGGAACTACCCTGCCTCCAAAACAAGCAGCAAGCATCTGTATGCCGTAACAAATTCCCAATATATAAAAATTTTCAAATATGCTCTTATCAAAACTCTTCAGCCTGTCAAAATTCACATGTCCGGGACCGTCAGAAAGAATAACTGCTTTCCCATCCTTTTCTTTCAGAGTCTCAGAAGATACAGTAGAGGGGAAAATCTCGCAGTAAATCTTCAATTCCCTTACCCTGCGCAATCAACTGGGTATACTGCGAACCGAAATCAATTATTGCAACCATAATTTG
>DYKC01000172.1 GCA_020722825.1 Vermiphilus sp. | reverse complement strand
CACTGTAGTGTCTTTTTGTCGTGGTAGCCGGAGATGTTTTCTTTGATGCCGAGGGTCTTTCTTATACTCTCCATAAACAACTCCCTTATATACTTGCCAATAATGGAGGAGAGTGCCGCAGGAAATGATTTTTCCTCAACATCCATAATGAAGTCCATACGAAATTCCGACTGCTTATTTTCCAAAACGTAGGAAGATATTTCTTCTTTTTCCTGCAGAGTAATGGATTCATAGTTAGGAAAAGCGTAACAAAGATAGGTTTTATAGAACTTCAGTCCTCCTATCTTACCTGCCTGTACATCCAGTCCATTTTTCAAGCGGATCCCTTTTACAATACTGCAGAATGTCAAGAAATCGAGAAGCAGTTTTGAGTCTCCCTTCTTTACAAAATCGTTTATACGGTTCGGGCAGATACAGACAGAATGAATTTTTTCTATCCCGATACTGTTTTCTGCTGCCCAGTCAGAGAAATTATCGCATTGTTTTTTCACACTTTCAGGTTTAGCCCAGAGAAATCTTTCAGGCATTTTGCCCGTGCAGATATTGGCCCCGGAAAAACATGTCAGCTCTCCGCAAAAGGCGGTTAATATTTCAGAAGGAGAAGAAGGCAATCTTTTTTCCCTAAGGTAAAAAAGGGATATGACGGTCTCCTCTATTTTTGAAAAATTGGCGGCACTTCTTGATGAGAAAAAAGACTTACTGTCTGCTACCTCTTCAAACCATCCAGTCTTGTCTCCATTCTGTTTTAGAAGGGTTCCAGTGACAACGAGCGGTCCCATAAGGGGCCCCAGCCCGTTTTCATCTATGCCCAGCACCTGTTTATTATGCATTTCACCCTGCCTTTTATCCCCCCTCCTCAAGGGAGAGGAAACGAAGTGGCGTTTTTACCTGAACAAAATTGACAGACCGCTAAGAATAAGGATAATTGCGAACATCCTTTTCAATTTTCCCCTTGGCGTCTTGATGCTCAATTTTGCTCCCAGGGGAGCCGCTATGGTAGAACCTATTGCAAGCACTATGCCTATACGGAAATCAACGTATTCCCTTATAATATACCCGATACTTCCTGATAAGGAGTTAAAAAATATCGCAATAAGAGAGGTTCCTATACAGGCGTGCATCGGCACCTTTAGAAAGATGTAAAGGAGAGGGATGATCATTACGGCTCCCCCCACTCCGCAAAGACCGGATACAAAGCCTGCAAACAGACCTATGAGTACTGCCAAGGCCTTATTGTAGTCTGTCTTTTCACAGGTGTCATTATCTCCAGGCTGTACTAACATCCTGATACCCAGGAGGGTAACAAGTATTATGAAGATGTACTTGACGGCTGTTTCAGGCATACGACTTGTAAGCAGTACTCCAGTTTGCGCTCCCACCATACCTGAAGGGACAATAAAAAAGGCAAGTTTTGTTTCTACCTGTTTGCTCCTCGCATATTTAATAAGGGATGCGGTGGCGGAAAAGACTATTACAAACAGACTTGTGCCTATCGCCTGTTTCATAGGCATTCTGAAGGCGTGAACAATGGCTGGAACAATCAGAGAACCGCCGCCCATCCCGCACAGTCCGCATATGAACCCGGCGATAACTCCTGTAACCAGACCCTTGATTATAAATGCCATATCAATTTCCGGGTAAATATTCAGTCAACCCCGTCTAAAT
>DYKC01000171.1 GCA_020722825.1 Vermiphilus sp. | reverse complement strand
CATCTACCAATACATCTGCCCATTGAATAGTGCTTAAATCCTTTAATATCCAAGGGCTACTGGGTAAATCTTTGTAATCTTTTAATCTATGTTAAAAGGAATCATTGCGGTGTCCCTTCTTTATACTTCTGTAACGAATTTCGCCAGGAGGTCGCCAACATCATTGGTGCCCATTCCCATCTTGCCGGCTTCAAGGCTCTTTATGTATCCTTCTCCGGTTGCCTTGATAATGGCTTTTTCTATTGCTGCAGCCGCCTTTTTTTCCCCGAGCGTCTCAAGCATCATCCCGCCGGCAGATATGGTTGCTATGGGACATGCGACATTTTTGCCCGTGTACTTGGGAGCTGACCCGTGTATGGGCTCAAACATACTTACACCTTTCGGGTTGATGTTGCCTCCTGCGGCTATGCCCAGTCCTCCCTGTGTCATTGCTCCGAGGTCGGTGATAATGTCACCGAACAGATTGTTTGTCACCAGTACGTCAAACCACTCGGGGTTTTTTACCATCCACATACATGTTGCATCCACAAAAGCAAAGTCAAGTTTTATATCAGGAAATTCACTGCTCAGTTCTTTTGCCGTTCTTCTCCACAAATCCCCGGCGTAGGTAAGGACATTTGCCTTGTCAACCACTGTGAGTGTTTTTTTTCTGTTGCGCTTTACTGCATATTGAAACGCGTACCTTATGCACCTTTCCACGCCTTTTCTGGTATTCACATCCAGTTGTGTGGCAATCTCATCCTTTGTGCCTTTTCTAACACTACCGCCGATTCCGCTGTATGCTCCTTCAGTGTTTTCCCTCACAACGACGTAGTCAATATGTTCCGGTCCCTTGTCTTTTAATGGGTGCCACACTCCAGGATAAAGTTTAACTGGACGCAGGTTGATGTACTGGTCAAGTTCAAATCTTATTTTAAGCAAGATCCCTTTTTCAAGTATTCCGGGTGCAACGTCAGGATGGCCCACTGCCCCGAGATAGAGAGCGTCAAGTTTTCGGAATTCCTCTATTGCTGAATCCGGAAGTGTCTCTCCTGTCTTAAGGTACCTGTCGCCGCCAAAGTCATAATTAACTGTTTCAATCTTAAACCCGAATCGCTCTGATACTGCCTGAACAACCTTCATCCCTTCCCTGATTACCTCGGTTCCTATACCGTCCCCTGGTATTACTCCGATTTTATATGTTTTTCCTGCACCCATTTCATCAACCCTCCGGTTTTTATAATTCCCTGTAAAAATTCAGGATACTTCTCAAATTTGTATGTACTGCCTGCGGTAGTGTTTTTTATTATTCCGTTCTCAAAGTCTATCTCCACCTGGTCCCCATTTTTTATTTCTTCTGCCTGTTCAATCTCAATGACTGGCAGGCCTATGTTTATGGAATTTCTCAAAAATATCCGTGCGAAACTTCGGGCAATCACGGCCGAAATGCCGCATCCCTTGATGGCTATCGGGGCATGTTCCCTGCTTGAGCCGCATCCAAAGTTTTCACCTGCAACGATGATGTCTCCTCCTTTTACTTTGCCTGCAAAATCTGGCATAAGACTTTCCATACAGTGTGCGGCAAGTTCTTTAGTATCGGTCGTATTCAGGTATTTTGCCGCTATGATATCATCCGTATTTATATGGTCGCCGAACTTCCATACTCTTCCTTTTGCTTCCATTTCTCCTCCA
>DYKC01000170.1 GCA_020722825.1 Vermiphilus sp. | reverse complement strand
GAGAGAAGGAGTTTGGCAAATTTCAATTACTTCTTTCATGAATTATTAAGGATAATCTCTTCGTGCGTTTTATATGGAAAATTATTCGGTAATACCCCAACTTCACATCCTATGCATATCCATCCCCTTTCTTTTTCTTTTTTGACTATTATACAATAAACGCAAAAACAGCCAACTTGACAATTTCTTTCTTGAAAAATATAATTAAATGTATGAATGGAAAAGAAAGAGTTCTCAAGGCAATAGAACATAAAACGACAGACAGAATTCCTGTTGACTTCTGGGCAACGAAAGACGAGGTGAAAAAACTTGTTTCTTTCTTCAGATTGAAAAATAAAGAAGAAGTCCTCAAGAAACTCGGAATTGATATCAGGTACATTTTTCCACAATATACCGGCCCTGAACTGAGAAGTTTTCCTGACGGAAGTAAAGAAGACCTCTGGAAAATACGCCGGAAAGAAGTGCAGGCAGGTAATACAACCTATGATGAAATAACCTATTATCCCCTTGCTGAAGCTAGTTCCATTGAAGACCTTGAAAAATTTGACTGGCCTGACCCGGCTCTCTTCAACTTTTCTGGTATGGAATATCTCTGCAAAAAAAATGAGGAATACGCAATAGTCCTGTGCGATGAAAGAACCAACCGTACAAATGTGCTGCATGGAGGGATGTATCTTTGCGGTATGGAAAAGATAATGCTGGACATTGCCCTCAATCCTGAATTCGTACATCATCTTTTCAAGAGGATAAGCAGGTTTTATCTGGAACTAAACAAAAGAATTTTTGAAGCCGCAAATGGAAAAATAGATATACTCCTTATAGGCGATGACCTCGGCGCTCAGAATAGTCTCCTGCTCTCCCCTGCCCAGATACGAGAATTCGTCATTCCCTATCTCAGGCAATTTGTTGAACAATGCCACAATTACGGAGCAAAGGCAATGTTTCATTCCTGCGGGGCAATAAGAGAGATTATCCCTGATTTGATAGATACGGGCTTTGACATACTCAATCCGATACAGGTTAGGGCGAAAGGAATGGAACCTGCCGCACTTAAGAGAGATTTCGGTCAAAAAATATGCTTTCACGGTGGTGTTGACGTACAGCAAACAATGCCTTACGGTACGGTTTATGAAGTAAAAAAGGAGGTGCGTGAGCGGATAGACATACTTGGAAAAAACGGGGGATATATACTCGCCCCCACACACAACTTTCAGGCAGACGTCCCGGTTGAGAACATCATTGCTTTTTACGAAGAAGCCGGCAGCATCCAGAACTGATAATTTCCAAAGTCCTCAAAATTTTTGCAAATACTTCCCTTTTCTTCTATAATTAAATTATCCCTAAATAGCCGGGGTGGCGGAATGGCAGACGCAACGGACTTAAAATCCGTTGGGGATTAATCTCCGTGAGGGTTCGAATCCCTCCCTCGGCATTTTTCCTTTAAGAACCCGCACGGAGAAAAGAGTGCAGAGGAAGGCATCGTCCCCTGCGTATTTTGTATCGGGGGAGAACTATATCAGGAAGGGGGAAACTCCCCCTCCTGAAGAGCGAAGCGACCCGTGATGGGTTCGAATCCCTCCCTCGGCACTACTCTCCCAACGGTTTCAACGATTTTAGACTATCTCTATACCCAAGTTGGACGCTTCTTGATATTAATGAAACCATAAATCCTCAATAATTGCAA
>DYKC01000169.1 GCA_020722825.1 Vermiphilus sp. | reverse complement strand
ATCGGGGTAGTCAGGAATCCAACCCATTCCATACCTGCCGATTGCATTTATCATTGTCCCTCTCTGTTGAAAGAAACGGTGTAATGAATCGCACTGCTACAAACACCAAAAGTTCGGGTTGTTTTGAATCATTTTAACATCAATGGGAGATAAATGCAAATGGTGGTAAAGAGAGATTGCTTCATAAAAAACACTCGCAATGACAAGTATCGTCGAGGGTCAGGTCTTGGAACGGAGCTGACCCCCCTTGGTTTTTCTTTACTTCTGGAGGAGGGATTTGAGAAGGTCTGTGTTCTGGGTAAAATACCGGGACAATCAGCAAATTCAAACTATGGAGAATTCTTCTTCCATGGCAACCACCTTAGACGCGTATAATAACACCGCTTTAATGTCTTCATTGGTAATAAAGGGATATTCTGTAAGAATCTCTTCTTCATTATATCCATACGCAAGTTTTTCCAGAAGTATATCTACCGGTAAGCGAGTACCCTTTATTACCGGTTTACCAAACATAATATCCGCATTTCTCTCAATTCTCTTCAGAAGTATTTTCTCGTCCATTCAAATCACCTCCAACGGGATAAATCTAAATTTGTTTTCTTTTACAATGACAAAGTGTTTGATTATTTTGTCAGGATACCTTTCCAACAATTTTTTCAGTAAACCTATTTTCTTAAAAGAATCTTGTCCTTTTATCCGTAGGAGTATTATCCCATGTGAAGTTTTTTTCTGAAAAAAACACATTTCACCAAAATCTTTATCATTTGTCAAAATTATCCTTTGTTCGGCATTTGCTATTCTGAACACCGCAACATCTTGCATTTGTTTATCTATATTTGTCACCCATTTTACATCAAATCCATTCTTTACGAGAAAATCCACTACGGGTTTTTCTATATTAACATCAGCAAGAAATTTAATTGTCCCTTTTTTCATTTATCCTATGTATCTCTTCATTATTTTATTATACATTTTTGCAGGTGTTTTGACAATGACGGGAAGGAATTATTTCTTGAGGAGTGACTTGAGGATGTCTATGTTCTGAGTGAAAAGTTCTAACTGTTTTAACAGGTGTTCCACATTAGATATGCGCGAGGAATAGTGACGGTTCATATTTTTGCCCGCTGATTTGCCGGAAGTCTTCATAGACTTTTTTATCTCAGACAGAGATTCTTTCAAAAGATTGTTTCTTTTCTGTAAACCGGTTTTTAGTTTATCAAAGATGATGCTCTCCATATCGTCGTTTGCAGTGTAAAAACTCCTTGAATATCCTTTGAGCCAGACCTTTTTTACCGCATTCCACTCTTCCAGTTTTTTCATATTTATGCTGACATTACCCTTGCTTATTGATAGAAGCCTGCCTATTTGTGCGGGAGAAAGAGGTTCGGGAGTTATGTAAAGCAGGGCGTATATCTGGCAGACTGTTCGGTTCAAACCAAGACTCTCGCCCAGATTACCTATCGCCTCTACAAACTTATCTGTGGTATTCATATGTTGCCACCTTCACCCTGATATTCCCCCTCTCTTTAGTCCTCTTCACGACGGGAGAGGGTCAGGGTAAGGATAATAGGGAGCCCTGTGAATTCACCCGCACCTCCTCTTGCCCTTCGGGCTTCGGTCAACGGGCTCACCAACTCGCCCTCAGTGCTATACGGTGCTTCTTACTCGTCGCACCAGCACCCTCCCC
>DYKC01000168.1 GCA_020722825.1 Vermiphilus sp. | reverse complement strand
CCATTGATAGACAACAAGTAAAAGCAATTTTCTTCTTTCAGGTTCTGGCTACCCCTTTTTTACCACTTCTCTGTATTATACCTCAATAAGTATTTGTCTGTAATGGAGTTATCTTACTTTAAGGCAGGGTAAAATGCGATTTACGACTTTTCTTTTTCAAATCCCCGGACTTCATTCTCAGTTCAATCTGGTAGTAAACCCTGTGTATCACTTTGGAAGGCACTCTTTTAGGCCTGTTAATCTCCCGGGAAAAATAGATTGTTTTTTCCAGAGTCCGAAGAAGAGTTATACATCTCTTGCACTCCCTGATATGTTTCTCAAAGACATCTCTCATAAATTCGTCAATATCACCATCTATATACCTGGATATCAGACCTATAATTTCTTTACAATCCATAGTTTTCCCCATAGATTAAGCAGGCACCAACTTCTTCTTATCACTACCTTTTCTGAAATACTCCCAGAGTTTTTCCCGCAGATACAGCCTGCTCCTGTGGGACCTGGTCTTAACTGCAGATTCTGAAAGAGAGAGAATCTCCGCCACCTCCGCAATAGGCAGCCCTTCAATATCATGCAGAACAAACACAGACCTGTATTTTGGCGGCAGTGCATTTATCTCTCTATCCAGAACTTCTTTCAACTCCTGGTTTTTGAAGTAGTCAACAGGTGTATCAGACCAATCCGTCAACTCCATTTCATAGACTGAATCAGCGGATTCTTTCAACCTGGCAACCGGTATCTTTCTGCCTTTTTCCTTCCTCATTTTCATCAGTGCAAAATTCGTTGCTATGCGGTAAAGCCATGTAGAAAAAGAGGAGTTTCCCTTAAACCTGGGCAGATTTTCATATGCCGACATATAGGTTTCCTGCATAACATCCGCAGCATCCTCCTTGTTGCGCAAAAGCCTGTACCCCAGGTTATATATCCGACTGCTGGTGTTTTTCATCAGGCGCTCAAAAGCCTTTGCGTCTCCGTTCTTCGCCTTTTCCACCAGTACTAATTCACTGTTTGTCTCCATGCATCTCCACAACTTTGTTCCTGCTCCTCAGCCCGGTTTCAATACTGAAAGATGACTTCGGTTTGTTGTAATAGGCGGCAAGAATTTCTATTAGTCTCCTGTTTGCCTTTCCCTCTATCGCCGGTGCGTCCACCCATACCTTCAGAAAATTATCATTCTCTACAAGAATCTTTGGTTTCCTGGCGTTTGCCGTCACCCTGACTGAAAATTTCATCGCTTACCCTCCCATCTCTGTCGGGATAAAACGAGCCTACTCCCCATATCCTTACAGGCATCCTGTCCACATCCAGATACCTGAATGTCATTTCAGTCTTTCTCTCGATGCCATTTTATCTCTCCATCGTATAGACCATTATAGCATATTTTTTTCATTGATTTAACTGCGGCGTAGAATTATAAAAACAGATTGTACGAAGAAGATAGGGTATGGTATGATAAAGATGGATATAAAAAACCGTTAACTGTAGGAGATAGAGGCTTAATGAGTGAAAAAAATATTCTTCATCTGGTAGAAGAAAATTATGATTATCTTATCGCAATGAGGAATTCAGAGTGCAAAAAATTGCTTTCTTTTATCCCTTCTTCCAAAACAATGAAAGAGATAGAAAAGAACCAATATACCCGTCAAATTGAAGATGTGCTACACCTTGATGTAACTGGATTTGTCTCA
>DYKC01000167.1 GCA_020722825.1 Vermiphilus sp. | reverse complement strand
AAAATAGTAAATTAAAAATTGAAATCATGGTTCCTCACAGGTAAGAACAGGGATTCGAGAATCGGGATTTGGAGATTCGGGAAAGAATAAGGCAGAGAAAAGCATTTCTGAATCCCTACGTCCGAATCGCTAATCCCGCCTTTTAATGAGTTTCGGAGTAAAGTAAAATGGCTGAAGAGAAAAGAGATTACTACGAGGTGCTCGGGGTAACGAAAGATTCTTCCATAGACGCGATAAAGAAGGCATATAGAGCCCTTGCTCTCAAATACCATCCGGACAGGAATCCAAATAACAAGGAAGCTGAAGAAAAGTTTAAGGAGATTACCGAGGCCTACGAGGTCTTAAGCGACCCTGAAAAAAGGAAAATTTATGACCAGTACGGACATGCCGGTTTCGGTCCGCAGGGTTTTGACTGGACGCAGGACTTTTCAAGGGTCCAGATGGATTTTTCCGATATCTTTGAAGGTATTTTCGGAGATTTTTTCTCCGATGTTTTTGGTAGAGCAGGATACGGCAGAAGTACGGCTACAAGAAGCAGACAAACAAGAGGTTCAGATATTGAATACCGGATGTACATATCATTGAGGGAAGCAGCGATAGGTGTAGAAAAACATATTAACATTTCCAGGTATGATGAATGTCCTGTTTGCAAAGGGGCAGGGAGCAGGTCAGGTAAAAAAGAAAGAGATGCTTGCCCTGTTTGCCAGGGAAAAGGGCAGGTTGTGAGGAATCAGGGCTTTTTTACCATAGCCCAGACCTGCCCCAGATGCAGAGGAGAAGGCACTGTTATCTCTGACCCCTGCGCCAACTGCAGGGGAACCGGCAGGGTAAGAACGAATATGCACAGGATTGTTGTAAAGGTGCCCGCAGGGATTGAACACGGAAGTAGCCTAAGACTTAAGGGGGAGGGGGATGCAGGTCCTTATGGTGGTTCAAGAGGTAACCTATACATAACCGTCTTTATTGAAAAGGACCCATTTTTTGAAAGGATAAATTCTGATGTTATTTGTGAGGTTCCTATTACGAGCACGCAGGCTGTTCTTGGAGACGAAATAAATGTTCCCACCCTTACAGGAAAGGTCAAAATGCGGGTACCTCCAGGCACACAGAATGGTAATATTTTAAGGCTGAGAAATCAGGGTATGCCTAAAATAAACGGCTTGGGTAAAGGAGACCAGTTGGTCAGAATAAAGGTTGTTGTCCCTGTAAGGCTTTCAAGACAGGAAAGGACTCTTTATCAGCAACTCAAAGATATGGAAAATCCTGATAATTTTCCTGACATAAAAAAGTTCAGAACCGACCTATAAAATTGTTTCACAACCTGATTTTATCGCCGGTTTCCATTGATCTGTTTGCGACAAGGTATACCTTTAAGGTCTTAAGGGTATCCTCGAAATAGATTAACTCACTCTTGTCTCATAAATAGGGATGGGGTGAGTATGAATGAAAACCCAAATGTGATAATTAAATTTGACAATTTGGATGAGGAATGTGATAAAGTATTAGATAGTTAAACCTGAAAATTAACCGGTGAGGTCTCAACCTTGTTCGCATAGTGCGAAAAAGGACTTCTCCGTCTGAAGCCTTTGGCGAATAAGAGGTCTCAAACAGGCAAGAGGTGGTCACTGAAAATTACCCAAAAACAGGAGGCATGAATATGAAAATGATGAGAGGTTGTGTTTGCGGTATCGTTGTTGGTGTGA
>DYKC01000027.1 GCA_020722825.1 Vermiphilus sp. | reverse complement strand
AAGTTACCTTTATCGGAAACAGAAGGATAGAAAAAGAATGGAAAGGCTATGTCGCATGTTCAATACGAGTTAAAAGCGGTCAACTTGAGTAAAAAAGAAAAGATATATGACTTCAACGGATTTCTTAATGAGTGGAAAGACATATGGGAAAAGATAAATATGGAACGTTATGCATCTTTTTATTCGGATGATTTCTACTCTTCAGGGATGGATAAGAAACAATGGCTTGAGAGTAAAAGCCGCATCAATGCTGGAAAAGACTGGATAAAAATCGGGCTTTCCTCCATAGACATCAAACAGACGGACGGGAAGGCAGTGATAACGCTTACCCAGAATTACCAGTCCTCCAACTATAGTGATACATCCAGGAAGACGCTGGAACTTACGTATGAAAATGGGAAGTGGCTCATCCATAAAGAATACTTAAACACATTTACCGTGCACACAGGCATCAGATGAAAGAGATAAAAGAACTGATCAACTACTTCTTGCAGCACCTGCAGGTTGAGCGTAACCTTTCCCCAAATACCATAGATGCATACTCGCATGACCTGAAAAAATTCAATGATTTTCTACAGATTAACAACTACAGGATTACTGGACTGGACAGCGAAAAGATAACGGCTTTCGTGCTTTTTCTCAAAAAAAAAGGGGTTTCTTCCGCAACCATTGTAAGAATGCTTTCATCCTTAAGGAATTTTTATAGATTTATTGCTGGACAGGGTATTATAAAAAATTCCGCAATACCGCCCATTGAATCTCCAAGAACACACAGAAACCTGCCGGAGGTACTTAGCAAAGAAGAAGTTATTTCCATTCTTAATAACAATAACGTCCTTCCTCCAAAAACCAGAGCCAGAGACCTTGCGGTAATTGAGATTATCTACGGAGCAGGATTGAGAGTATCAGAAGTATCCGGAATAAAGGTTGCGGATATCAACCTTGAACAAAATTCTATAAAAATACGCGGAAAGGGGAACAGGGAACGGCTCGTCTTCTTTAACAAAAACTCCCTGTATGCAGTAGAAAACTATCTTGCTGAACGCGCAAAAAACAAAAAAAGCAGTACGTCTCCCTACCTTTTTTTAAATAGTAAAGGAGAAAGACTCTCAAGACAGAGCATATGGAAGATGGTAAAAAAGATAAGTGCACTCACAGGAAAAAATGTCTCACCACATACCTTCAGACACTCTTTCGCCACGCATCTGCTTGAAGGAGGACTTGACCTGCGGATTGTGCAGGAACTGCTCGGTCACAAGAGTCTTGCCACAACAGAAATCTACACCCATATCAACAAAAAGCAGATACAAAACATCTACAGGAAATACCATCCGCGCTCCTGACTTAAAGATCTATTGACAAAGGTGTACCATAAGTGGCACACCCAATTCAGGAAGTGATTGTAATGCCGACGAAGAACCCGAGAGTGAACGTAGTCCTTGAAACGAAGGTCTACAAGACATTATCAATACCTGCAAAAAAAGAAAAAGTCTCTTTGTCCACAAAAACGAGAGAACTTGTCAAAGAAGCGATAGAAATCTGCGAGGATGTATACTGGGATGAGATTGCGGAAGAAAGGGAAAAAAGTCTTAGAAAGAAAAAGAGGACACAGAAAAGAAGTCTATGCACAGTCTTCCAAATGGGTCTTTCCCAGGAACTGAAAAATTCTGAAATTGACAGAACCCCTCATAATCTACCTTTCAGTCGGAGCCACTTTTCGTCCAGATTTGCCAGTGAGTCGTAAGCCCTCGCCATATATAATGAGTCCAGAACTGCAATGGCAATCATTGCCTCCACCACAGCATAGATCCTTCCGACCAGCGTCGGGTCTCTCCTTGTGATGGGTTTCAGTTTCTCTTCCCTCATCTTTTTCATATTGATGGATGTCTGTTCTATTGAGATTGTTGGCGTCGGCTTTATTGCAATTCGGACCACAATGTCTTCCCCGTTTGAGATGCCCCCCAGAAGTCCTCCGGCATTGTTCGTCCTGAACCTGACCTTTCCATCTTTCGTCATATAAGGCTGGTCGTTATTCTCGGAACCCTTCATACTACCAACCCTGAAACCTGCACCGAATTCTATACCCTTTACTGCACCGATACTGCACACAGCATGGGCGATGGTGGCACTGAGTTTGTCAAAAACAGGCTCTCCCAGACCAGGTGGAACGTTGTGGACTATCGCTTCAATAATCCCTCCTGCAGTATCTCCTTCTGCTTTTATCTCAGCGACACTCTCCTCCATCTTTTTTGCTGTTTCCAAATCAGGACAGTTGATTTCATTCTTCCTGTAGTTTTTCTTGATTTCATCCCAGGACATATCTCTTGCACGTATCCCCAGACACTCTTTGGTATATGCCAGTATCTCAATCCCCTCTCTTGCAAGGATAAACTTTGCAACGGCTCCACCCGCAACCCTTCCCACAGTCTCCCTTCCTGATGCTCGTCCTGCACCGCACCAGTCCTGTGCTTCTCCATACTTCAGAAAGAAACTGTAGGTTGCGTGCCCTGGTCTGAACACATCCTTATACTGCCTGTACTGTTCAATATGAATCTTTTTTGTGTCTACGTTATAAACAATTATTCCAAGAGGTGCACCTGTCGTTACACCATCCTGTCCGATACCTGCAAATATCTCACACTGGTCTGTTTCCTTCCTCGGGCTGTTAAACTTCCCGAGGCCAGGCCTTCTTTTGTCCAATTCCGTCTGTATCACCTCTCTTGATATCCTCAGTCCGGGTGGCACCCCGTCAACTATGACGGCAAGCCCTGAACCCTTACCCTTGCCGTAGGATTCTCCACAGGTTGTAACACGAAATATCCTTCCGAAACTATTTCCCAACATAATTATTCCTCTATTTTTATTTTTGCACCTAATTTTTCCATCAGATTTACAAATCCGGGAAAAGTTACGCTAACTGCCTCTGCAGTATCTATTTTAGTGGTACCGCTGGCTACCAGTCCTGCCAGAGATAGAGCCATCACCACTCTGTGGTCATAGTATCCATCAACCTCGGTCCCCTTCAATTTACTGTGCTGGATTATCAACCCGTCTTCAGTTTCTCTCACCCGTGCATTCATCTTTGACAGTTCCTTTGCCATAACCTTTATCCTATCTGTTTCCTTTATCCTTGCATGAGCAACATTGTAAAGCCTTGTAGTACCCTCGGCAAAACAGCCCAGTACTGCCATTGCAGGCAGAGCATCAGGAGTATCGTTCAAATCAAGTTCTGCTCCTCTTAATTCTCCTCCCCTAATCCTTACCCCCTCTTTCTCCACACTGATATCTGCCCCCATCTTTTTTAAATATTCAATAACTACCTTGTCACCCTGAACATCGCTGACATCCAGTCCTTTTAAAAAAAGATCTGATTTTGTCATTGCTCCTGCAACAAGAAAAAATGTTGCAGAACTCCAGTCAGCGGGAATTATCCTATCAAAAGGTCTGTACTTCTGTCCGCCCTTTATTTTAAAAAAAGTAAAATCACTGTTTCTTTCATATTTGATTCCCTGTTCATTCAACCATTTCAGGGTCATTTCTATGTAAGGAATTTCATGTACGTTGAACGCTTTTATTTCTGTATCCTTTTCTGCAAGAGGAGTTGTTATTAGCAGGGATGATATAAACTGTGAACTTATTCCATTAATTGTGGTCCTTCCACCTCTTATTTTACCTCTTATTCTTATTGGAGGCTTACCGTTGTTTTTAAGAGAGGATGCCTTTGCTCCAAGAAGGTTTAAGGCATCCAGTAAAGGCTGAACAGGCCTTGTTCTTAAAGATGCATCTCCATCCAGAATGGTTTCAAAATCACCGAGGGAGACAACTCCTGTTAACAGATTTAACGAGGTTCCCGAATTGGCCAGATTCAAAGTTTTCCCCGGACTGTGCGGTTCCCCGCCGAAACCTTCAATCCTCCATCTGTCGGATATATCTATTTTTGCACCAATCTGTTTACATCCGCTGACGGATGCCATTGTATCCTCTGATTCCAAGGGCTTTTTAAGTTCTGAAGTTCCATCTGCCAGTGAACCGATAACCACTCCTCTGATAGTATGAGATTTTGAACCGGGAATAATTACTTCTCCCCACAATCTTTCTGTCTTTTCAACAATCATCTTCATAAATAAAGGATACCATAACAGTACTGTCCAATAAAAGTTCTTTGACAATTTAGGATTTTAAGAGCCAACCCCCGTAGGGTAAAATTGTTTAGACAAAACGATTAACCCTAAAAAAGGTCAGCATGAAATATAATAACACAATTTTCAATCAACTGCTAAATATGTTGCCGGGGTATCAGTTTTAACAGGATGTAGTTCAATTTAAGAATCCGCTCTACATTCTGGATGCACCGGTAATAGAACTTTATGGTCTAACGTAACCAGGTATATACCTTGTGACGAGAGCAAAGGACAACATGAAATATGAGGTTTTTGGACAGCAGGAGGTTAATAGTAGCAAGGGGTAATTGAGGAATGTCTGTTCAAAAGGGCTCCTTATTATTGATTTGTTGAATCTGAGTCTATGGAAAGCGAAAAGGTGCCAGACCCTTGCTATGAAATGAGCCTGTTTTAAATGGCGAAATTCCTTATTGGACACTACTGCTTTTTAATATATAATCTTATTATGAAAAAAATACGGGTTTCTCTTAGTGAAAAAGGTTATTTTATATATATGGGGTATCCCCTTGAAAAACTCGGTCATATGTTGACAGAAAACAGGTATGGTAAAAAAGTAATGCTCCTGACCGATACCAATGTATTCCCCTTTTATGGAAATATGGTGAAGAAGATACTTGTAAAGAGTGGGAAAGATGTTTTTGATGTGCTTGTAAAACCCGGCGAACAATCTAAAAATCTCAGGAAGGTATGTGAAGTAATTGAAAATTGTGCCAGAAATAAAATGAGCAGAGACAGCATCCTTTTAACGCTTGGTGGTGGAGTAATCAGCGACCTTGGAGGTTTTATATCTTCAATCTATATGAGAGGCATAAATTATATCCCGGTTCCCACTACGCTGCTGGCGCAGGTTGATGCATCTATAGGCGGAAAGACAGGTGTTAATCTACCTTTCGGGAAAAATCTTGTTGGTAGTTTTTATCAGCCGTCTTTTGTATATGTTGATTTTAACCTGCTGTCCACGCTGCCTGAAAAGGAGATAAAGCAGGGATTTTCAGAAATAATAAAATACGGGATAATAAAGAGTAAAAAACTCTTCGGTATTCTAAGTTCCATTCACATCTCTGGAGAAAAGGTTCTGATGTATAATCAGTTGAAAGAGATTTTGCCCACTCTTATTGAAAAAAGCATTATGATAAAAAAAACCGTCGTGGAAAAAGATGAGAAAGAAACAAAGGGACTCAGAGAAATACTGAATTTCGGACACACTCTCGGACATGCAATTGAAATTTCACATTTCCCTGAAATGACACATGGTGACTCAGTGGCACTTGGAATGGTAGGAGAATCCTACCTTTCATACAAACTGGGCTTATGCAAAAAAGAAGTTTATACTTCCATAAAGGAACTCGTAAAAAAATTCGGACTTCCGTTTTCGTACTCACAGATAAAGATAAAAAAGTGCATCGGGACTCTCATTTATGATAAAAAAGTGAAGGACGGAAAGATACGTTTTGTTCTTGTAAAAAGAATCGGATGTGTGAAAAGCGGAGTGGTGGTTGAAAAAGTACAGGTTGAAAAAATACTAAGGGAGATACAGAAAGATGAAAAAACTTGACGAAATCAGAAAGAACATAGATGAGATAGATAAATCAATGCTTGACCTTTTGAATCTGCGTGTTCAAAAAGTCAAAGAGATAGCAGAGGTTAAAAACCTTAAAAAGATACCGCCCTTTGACCCTGCAAGAGAAAGGAAGATAATAGAAAACCTCGTACAGAAAAATAAAGGCCCCCTTAAAAAAGAAGATATTGAAATAATAATGGAAACGATTCTTAAGGTGTACAGAGGGATGTTTAAACCCCTCAGGATAGCATGTTTCGGATTGAAAGGAACGTTTACACATCAGGCGGCGGTCAAAAAATTCGGGGAAAAAAGTGAGTACCTGCATTGTAAAACCATAGACAATGTTTTTCAGGAGGTTGAGAAGGGGAGAGCGGACTACGGAGTGGTCCCTGTAGAAAACTCTACAGAAGGAGTTGTAACGCATACTCTGGATATGTTTGTGGAGAGTAATTTGAAAATAACCTCGGAGATACTTCTTGACATTCACCATTATCTTCTGTCCAGAGAAAATTCTCTGTCCAGGGTGAAGAAAATATATTCCCATCCGCAGGCGATAGCCCAGTGCTGGAACTGGATTATGGAGAATCTGCCCCATGTGAAACTTATAGAAACAGGAAGTACCTCGTCAGCGGTAAAAAGGGTAAAAACCGAGAGGAATGCTGCGGCAATAGGTTCCCTGACCGCTGCAGGTATCTATAAGATAGGAATACTTGCTGAAAAGATAGAGGATTACGTAGAAAACATCACAAGATTTCTTGTTATAGGCACCTCGTTTTCAGACAAAACAGGGAAAGATAAAACATCAATACTGTTGTCAATAAAAGACAAGGTGGGGGCACTTCACGAGATACTCCTGCCTTTCAAGGAAAACAACATAAATCTTACAAGGATTGAATCCCGACCGAGTAAAAGAAAGGCATGGGACTACATTTTCTTTTTTGACTTTATAGGGCATAAGGATGATGATATAATTAAGGATGCTCTTTTGAAACTTGAAAAAGAGAGTCTTTTCCTTAAAATTTTAGGGTCCTATCCAATAGGATAAGAAACTGGAGGTAAAAAATTCCCCTTACTCTCTTTTTCCAAAAGGGGTAAATCCTCCCGTTCCTCCCAGTATAGGGGTTCAGAGGGGTTTTGGAGAAGCAGAGAGGATTTTTAGATAAATCTGAACAGGGGCAAAGGAGACAATTGAAATGGCTGACATAATTATAATGGCTTCTTCAGCCACAGAGAAACAGATAAACAATGTAATTAAAAAGGTGCAGGGGCTCGGGTTTGATGTTAACCTCAGCAAAGGGGCTGAAAAAACAATTATAGGTATCATTGGAGATACCAGGGGCATATCTGATGAAATCTTTAAGATACTCCCGGGCGTAGCACAGGTAATAAGCATCTTAAAGGATTATAAACTGGCAAGTAGAGAATTCCACCCTCAGGATACAATTATAAAGGTTGGTGGGATAGAGATAGGCGGTAACAATTTTACAATTATTGCCGGACCCTGTTCAGTTGAAAACAGAAAACAACTTTTCAAGACTGCCGAATGCATTAAAAAGGCAGGAGGAAGTATCTTAAGAGGAGGTGCGTTCAAACCAAGGACTTCTCCCTACTCTTTTTTAGGACTTGGATTTGAAGGGCTGAAACTGTTAAAGGAAGTAAAAGAGTTTTCCGGAATGCCCATTATAACAGAGGTTCTTTCTCCTGAAGATATTGACGGAATTTCCGAAGTCGCAGATATCCTACAGATAGGTGCAAGAAATATGTTTAACTACAGGTTGCTACAAAAGGTTGGCAGAACAAAAAAACCTGTCTTTCTCAAAAGGGCTTTTTCATCAACAATCACCGAGTTCTTAAACTGTGCCGAGTATATCCTGAAAGAAGGGAATAAAGATGTCATTCTTTGTGAGAGGGGAATACGGTCTTTTGATTCAACATTTACGAGAAATGTGCTTGACCTCTCGGCAGTTCCTGTTTTAAAAAAAGAATCACATCTGCCGGTATTCGTGGATCCGAGCCACGGCACAGGGCGAAGAGACCTGATAATACCGATGGGTAAAGCCGCAATTGCTGCAGGAGCGGATGGACTTATGGTAGAGGTGCACCCCAAACCCGAAGAGGCGCTTTCAGACGGTTTTCAGTCACTAACACTGGAAATGTTTAACCGTTTTATGGATGAGATAAAACCCGTGGTGAAGGTAATGAACAAAAAACTCTGTTGAAACTAAATGGGAAATCCTCTTTTTTTCAAAGAGGACATGGAGGATTTAAAGAAAAACATGGATAAGATGAAAGTAGGGATAATAGGAGCAGGTGGGATAGCACAAACTACGCATATCCCATGTTTCAAAAAGGTTGAAAATGTTGAGGTCTCGGCAATTGCAGATATAAATAAAGAGAAACTACAATATGTCGCAGAAAAATTTGAAATAAAATATACCTTTACAGAATGGGAAAGACTTATAGATACAGATGTGGATGCCGTTGTTATATGTTCGCCAAATACATTCCATGCAGAGCAGTCCATACAAGCGATGAAAGCAGGTAAACATGTCCTGTGCGAAAAACCAGTCTGTCTCACCGGAGCGGAAGTAGAAAAGGTTTTCAGCATATCCGAAAAGACCGGCAAAAAATTTATGGCGGCTTTCCCAAGAAGATTTTCAGGTGAGGCAAAGGTGCTTAAACAGATGATAGAAGGTGGAGAATTCGGTGAAATTTATTACATAAAAGCAGGTTTCCTGAGAAGAAGGGGCATCCCTGGACTGGGTACATGGTTCACGAATAAAAAACTTGCAGGAGGCGGACCTATGATGGATGTGGGTGTCCATATACTTGACTTTGTTATGTATCTTGCTGGAGCACCGATGCCTGAACTGATTATCGGTTCAAAATACAACAAATTCAAGGACAGTGCTACTGACGGCGGATGGCCGCCGATGGATACAAGAAAAGGGGATAAGGCATCAGGCAAAATGGAGGTTGAAGACCTTGCTTCGGGATTTGTTAAACTTGCCAGTGGAGCCACACTGTTTATTGAAGCCAGTTGGGCTGGAAATTCCGAAGTAGGGATTAAGGCAACTCTTATGGGTACAAAAGCAGGTGTACAGATGCCTGACCCTGTGGATCCAAAAAATCCTGTGAGGATATATTCAGAAAATAAAGGGATATTAACAGACATACTTCCTGCTATTCCATCATCTAACACCTATCAGGAAGAAGTAAACCACTTCGTTGAATGCATAAGAAAAGACAGACAGCCAATAACCAAAAAACACGAGGTGCTGTCGGTTGTGAAGATAATAGAGGGTATCTACAAATCTGCAGAAACGGGAAAACCTGTCCTTTGTAAAAATGAATCATAAAGAACGCAGGTTGAGCAGGGGACTGGTACAGGTATACACCGGCGACGGCAAAGGGAAAACCAGCGCCGCAGTGGGACTGGCACTTAGAGCTGCGGGTGCGGGATTGAAAGTCGGGCTCTTCCAGTTTTTTAAAAAGCCCGTCTCTGGAGAACTTACAGTTCTCAAAAAGATAAAAAATATCCATATTTACAACCTCGCACCAATGCATCCTGCCTTTCAGTATTTTTCAGCAGATGACCTGAAAAGGTACAAGGAAAATTTTCAAAGACTCTGGGAAACCAGGGTTCTCAATATAATAAAAAAAAACAGGTATGACGTAATCATCCTTGACGAAATTCTTATCGCAGTCCGCGATACATTTTTAAGCGAAGAAAAAATCCTTCGCCTCATTGAAACTAAATCCAGAACTTCTGAACTTGTACTTACGGGACGTTACGTTACCGACAGAATTATTGACAAAGCGGACATTATCACTGAGATGAAAAAGATAAAACATCCGTTTCCTGCAATCAAAGCCAGAAAAGGGATAGAATACTGAGACCACTCTTTAAAAGACAGAGGTGAAGAATGTTAGAAAGATTCTTCAGATTCAGTGAGTTAAACACCAATATCCGGACAGAAATCATAGCGGGTCTGACCACATTTATGGCGATGGCTTACATCATCGTCGTCCAGCCATCTGTACTATTCCAGGCAGGAATGGATTTTGGAGCGGTTATGGTTGCCACCTGCCTCTCTTCATCTATTGCCACGCTATTGATGGGTCTCTATGCCCGTTATCCTATTGCCCTTGCTCCGGGTATGGGTCTTAATTTTTATTTTGTCTTCACTGTTATACTGGGGATGGGTATTCCATGGGAATCAGCACTGGGTGCAGTGTTTATCTCCGGAGTTGTATTTATCATTCTTTCTCTGTGGCGTGTAAGAGAAAAACTGGTTGATGCCATACCCGAATCCTTACAATCAGGGATTGCAGCCGGTATCGGACTGTTTATAGCATTTATAGGTCTGCTTCAGGCAGGAATTATTGAAAAAAGTCAACTGACCCTTGCAATAGGTAATTTTCACGATTCAAAGGTTATTCTATCCATGACAGGACTTTTAATAACAAGTTTTCTTGTGTCAAAAAGACTTAAAGGAGGTATCTTGCTGGGCATGGTGATAACGGCTGTTATTGGACTGTCTATGGGGATAGTAAAGTATCAGGGGGTGGTGGGAAAAATCCCATCTATCTCCCCTACTTTTATGAAACTTGACATATTGGGGGCTCTCAGGTATGGCATATTCACCGTCATATTTGTTTTCCTCTTTATGGATATATTTGATACTGTGGGAACTGTTGTTGGAATAGGGCAGGCAGGTGGTTTTATCCAGAATAGTAAGATGCCACGTGCAAACAAAATACTGTTTTCTGATGCAGTTGGGACAGTTGTGGGTGCTATGCTCGGCACCTCTACGGTGACAAGTTATATTGAAAGCGCTGCAGGTATATCATCTGGAGGGAGAACAGGATTTGCTTCTATTATAACCAGTTTGTGTTTTCTCCTCTCGCTATTTTTTTATCCTTTCGTTAATATGATTGGCACCGGCATCCCGGGAAAGGGAGGAATTACACTTTATCCCGTCACTGCTCCAGCACTTATAATAGTGGGCAGTTTGATAATGGTATCGGTCAAAAAAATAAGATGGGAAGAACCGACTGAAGGTATACCAGCCTTCCTTGCTTTTGCAGGGATACCCCTGACATACAGTATTGGAGATGGTATGGCACTTGGTTTTATCTCTTATGTATTCTTAAAATTATTTTCTGGTAAATACAAAGAACTTAACTGGGTCCTCATTGTTGTCGCAGTAGCTTTTATCTGTAAATACGTTTTCCTGTTGAAATAAGAAACAGGAGGTGGATATGTACTGTAGAAACTGCGGAAAGGAAGTAGATAATAAAACAGTTGTTTGTCCTGCCTGCGGGGTTCTCACAAGAAGGAAGAAATACTGCCAGAACTGTGGCTCTCCTATTATACCACTTGCGCTATTTTTTATGCCCGTTTCTTTTATTGATTCTCTTCCATCCATTCCAGTTTGCCGAAGCGGTAGATTATAACAAACTGATTATCCTGGTCTTTCCTCTTATTGTGTTTCTTTTTCCCGTTCACTTTTCAAAACCGTACGTGATATGTTTATTTGACTGTGCCCGCCCTCTAAATTACAATAATAAATTGTAAACCCCCACATGAAAGTGTAAAGGCGAAGAAATATACAATAGATATATATGAACTTCGTTCCTGATATATGCAGGCTTCGCCTGCGGTATAGATTTGTATATCTACTGTATATCAACGTATACCGGGAACGTAA